>NZ_JBEXJN010000016.1:0-167580 GCF_040609115.1 Lentzea sp. NPDC004782 | reverse complement strand
CTCCGTCGCGCCGTCGACGCGGGCCGCCTCCAGCGCGTCACGGGGGATCGCGGACAGGCCGGCGGCGATGAACGTGATCGCGAACCCGGTCATGAGGATCAGCGCCCGTTTCGCCGCGCGGTCACCGACCTGCTCGTCCAGCTCGCGGCGCAACCGCCGGCTGTCCTCGACGAGTTGCCTGCCGCGTTCGGTGAGCACCGCGCGCCGAACGCGGCTGTCCTCCGGGTCGGGCGCGCGCTCGGCGTAGCCGAGGCGTTCCAGCTCCAGCAGCTGCTTCGAGGCGGCCTGCTGCGTGACGCCGAGCAGCTCTCCCAGTTCGGACACCGTCGGCGCGCCCTCGATGAGGTGCTGGATCACGTACCCGTGCGAGACGCGGACGCCGGAGTGCCCGATCTCGTGCAGCCGCCGCAGGATCGCGTCGTTCGCCGAACTGCCCGCCAGGTAGGCGAGGGTCGCGAGGTCGATGCCCATCAGGTCCACGGCCGACATTGTACAACCTGAGTTGTACAACTATGGTTGTGAACATGGAGACCATTCACTCGCTGCACCGAGCGCTCGAAGCCGGGCAGTCCGGCGACGAGCTGGCCCGGTTCTTCACCGCCGACGCGGTGACCGTCGAGCACCCGAACCTGATCAAGCCGCACGGCGCGCGAGCACCGCTGGACGAGATGCTCGCGGGCTCCAGGAAGGGCGTGGAGCTGTTGTCGAGCCAGAAGTACGACGTGCACTCGACCCTGCGCTGCGGCGACACCGTGATCGTCCGGCTGACCTGGACCGGCGTGCTGCGGACGGGTGATCAGCTCGTCGCGCACATCGCGCAGTTCGTCGAGATGCGCGACGGGCTGATCAGGTCGATCGAGACGTTCGACTGCTACGAGCCGAGCGCGTTCACCATGGCGGTGTGAGCCTTCTTCGGCGTGATCGACGACGTCCACGGCAACGCGTTGCCCGGCACCGGCGGATAGCGCTTCGTCGTGGCCGTCGAGCCGTACCGGTCGGTGAAACCCCACGAGGTGAACCCGGTGCAGCCGGTCTCCTGCCTGCACACGGCGAGCCGTTCACCGAACTGCTTCGCCTGCAACGACTGGTCGGGCGTGCTGACGTCCATTTCGGACACCCGCACCTTCAGCCCGAGGTCGGCCAGCGCGCGGACGTGCTTGCGGAACGTCTCCGCGGGCACCCGGTCGGCCGCCTCGTACTCGTGGCTCTGCAAGCCGACGCCGTCGATCGGCACGCCGTCCTGCCGCAGCCTCTTCACCAGGGCGTACAAAGCCTTCCAGCGCGGTCCCTCCTGCTCGGCGCCGTACTCGTTGAGATACAGCACGGCGTTCGGATCGACGGATCGGGCGGTGCGGAAGGCCTGGGCGATGTAATCGGCTCCCATGGCCTGATACCAAAGATTGTGTTCCAGTCCATCCGCGTTGTCCTCGTTCATCGGCTCGTTGACGACGTCCCACTCCGCGACGCGGCCCTTGAAGTGCCCGGCGACGGCCTTGATGTGGTCGGTCATCACGGTTTTCTTGTCCGGCGCCGACCTCATCCACGTGGGCAGCGCCTCGAACCACACCAGCGTGTGCGCGTGCACCGCGATGTCGTTGGCACGTGCGAAGTCCACGATCGCGTCGGCTTCCTCGAACGCGAACACCCCGCGTGCCGGTTGCACGAACTGGGGCTTCATGTCGTTCTCGGGCGTGATCAGGTTGAACTGCTCACCTGCTGTGGCCCGATACACGTCATCGGCCACGAGCGGTGCCACGGCGAGCGCGCTGCCCACGCCCATCTTGCGCGGCAACGCTTCCGCGCGTGACCGCAACGAGCCGGGCACGGTCTTCTGCTTCCAGTCCGGCGCCGTGCGGATCCCCGTGGCACCGGTGGCCGTCAACGACTTCAGCGTCCACGACCCGTCCGCGCCGAACCAGACCTGCCCCGAGGAGAACACGCCGGGATCCGGCACGGTGCCGAGCTGCCTGCCGCCGGCCGAGAACTCGAACGACGAACCGGACCGCTTCACCCGCACGGTCACGTCACCGGACAGCCCGGAGCCGAACTTCTTGACCTGCACGGGTTTGTCGCCCTTGCCGTTCCACACGGCGACGTCGAGCCGCCCGCCGGTCACCCCGACGCGGACGCTCGGCGGTTCCTGCCGCCACTCGTCGTAGATGATCGGCGGCGAGCCGTAGAGCTGCAGGTAACCGGAACCGGACATGGTCGCGTCGATCTCGAACGCGCCGTTGACCACAAGTCGCGGCCCGAGCAGGTTGACCGGCGGGTTGGGCTGGGAGCGCTGGCCTTCCGTGGAGACGATCCACCGGTCCAGCGGCCGGATCCGCACCCCGTCCGAAGTCGGTGTGGCACCGGCGAAGTGACCCCAGTCCTGGCCGCTCAGCAGGTCGAGCGGCGCCTGGGGTGCGACCGGGACGACCCCGGCCGCGAGTGTGAGTGCGGCTAAAACGGGCAGCATCGAGCCCTCTCCTGTAGTGGGCGGCGACTCAGCTGACGGCGGAAACCCTGGTGGCGACGAGGCCGGCGAGCACGGTGGTGAGCCCGGTGGCGACGGCACCGGTGAGGATGGCGGCCTCGCCCAGCCGGGACGTCTCCACGGCGGGCGGGTAGGCGGACAGGCCGTTCAGCGTGGCGCGCACGGGGTCGACGAGCAGGTCGCCGTTCAACCCGATGCCGCCGCCCAGCACGATCAGCGACACGTCGACGACGGCGGTGATCCTGGCGGCGTGTTCGGCGATCCGCGCCGCCTCCCACGCGACGAGGTGCAGCGCGCGTTCGTCGTTCTCCCGCGCCGCGATCATGACTTCTTCCGTGGTGACGAAGTCGGAGTGCTGCCAGACGTGCGCGAGGAACGCGTCCGCGGCGGGGCTGTCGGACCGGAACCGCTGCCCCTCCGGCACGTGGTCGATCTCGCCCGCGGCACCGTTGACGCCCCGGTGCAGCTCCCCGCCGAGCACGAGCCCGGCGCCGACCCCGCTGCCGATCGACAGGAACGCGAAGTTCCGCACGCCGAGACCGACCCCGCGCCAGCCTTCGCCGACGGCGGCGAGGTTGATGTCGTTCTCGGCGATCACCGGCAACTCCAGCGCTTCGGTGAGCTCGGCCTTGGCGGCGAAGCCCTCCAGCGCCTCCTGGTTGGCGTCGTGGACGATCCCGGTGCGCGGGTCGATCACGCCGCCGATGCCGATCGTGGCGACCTCGGGGGCGGCCCCGGTCGCGGCGACGAGCTCGTCCCGCACGTCCCTGGCCACCTCCAGCACGTGCGCGGGGTCGTTGCTGCTCACGGGCTGGTCGAGCCGCGCCAGCACGGTCCCGTCGAGGTCGGCGACGCACGCGCGCAGGAACCGGCTGCCGAGGTCGAGCGCGAGCACCGTGGCCGCCGTGGCGCACGGCCCGAAGTACACCGCGTCGTACCCCGCCGCGTTCTGGGGTTTCGGCACCTCCTCGACCAGCCCGGCGCCGAGCAACGCGTCGATCGCCCGGTTCGCGGTCGGCTTGCTCATCCCCAGGTACCGCGCGAGCTGCGCGCGGGTGACCGGGTGTGCCCGCCGGATCGCCTGGTACACGGCCTGCACGTTGGTCTCCCGGACGTGCGCGCCGGTGACGGCTCCTGTCATGCCCGCCAAACTAGTAACGAGACGTTACCAGTGTCCAGGGCCACTTGTTCACATACCGCTCGCATACCGGCCCTCATACCCCGGCGCGGTTGCCTGACGGTGTTCCTCGACGAAGGGAGACCGGCGATGGCCGGTGAGAAGCAGTACAGCCGCCGAGCGATGGGCAAGCTGGCGGCGGGCGCCGTCGCGGCGGCGGGCATGGCCTCGTTGCCGGGCAAGGCCTCGGCCGCCCCGCACTACCGGGCGCACGGCCCGTTGCTGACCGACGGCTACCAGACCTGGCTCGACGCGATCACCAACCAGTCCGCGAACCTCGCCAAGGTCGTCACCGGCTGGGGCACACCGGGTCCCGGCCCGTGGGCGAACTACCGCGACCACGTCTGGACCGCCGCCGGCGCGACGAACTTCCTCATCGTCCGCACCACCACCGGCGACACCGACAACGTCATCGACCCGAACCGCGCGGTCACCGAGATCCGCGACTCGCGCTTCTTCGAGTACAAGAGCATCCGCTCCGGCGCCGACAAGTGCATCATCGAGCTGGGCAACGAGCCGAACATCCGCGTCGCCGACCCGTGGGTCTACGGCTACAACCTCGGCGTCACGGTCGACCGCGTCCGGGAGGCCTTCCCCGGAGCCAAGATCTGCGGCACCGCGCTCTCGCCGAACAAGGGCACGAACCCCGACACCTGGTACGCCAACCCGAACTTCGTCAACGCCATCGCCAAGTGCGACTTCGTCGGCGTGCACTTCTACAGCAACGCCACCGACGGCAGCTTCGCGAACCAGGGCAGCTGGAACGAGCTCACCTACGCCGAAACCCTGTCGCGGTGCGCCTCGAAGTGGTCCGGCAAGCCGGTGATCGCGACCGAGTACTCGATCAGGACCACCGCGCTCACCCCGTACCAGAAGGGCTACAAGTACGGGAACTTCATCCACTTCGACGACTCGGTCGCGGGCAACCTCTGGGGTGCCACGTACTACCACGTGCAGACCAACCCGAGCGGGGTCGACTTCAACGAGAACGTCGGCTCGGAAGGGGCCCGCGGCTACCGCAAGCGGCTCTCCGAAGGCGGCCTCTGAGGTAGACTGAAGGCCGATCTACCTGGGGGTTTTGGTTGAATCGGCACATCAGGACGGTCGACGACGTCCTCACTCTGCTCGACGGTCTGTTCGCTCCGGAGGCCGACCGCTGGACCGAAAAGGCCGGCGGCTGGTGGGACCGCTTCTACGCCGACCGAAGCCGCGAAGTCCCGTTCTTCGCGGCCAAGCCGGACGAGAACCTGGTGAGCTACCTCGAACGCGGGCTGATCAAGCCGGGCCGCGCGCTCGACGTGGGCTGCGGACCCGGTCGCAACGCGATCTTCCTGGCGCGTCACGGGTTCCAGGTCGACGCGGTGGACCTCTCGGCCACCGCGATCGCCTGGGCCCGTGAACGCGCGGAGGGCCTCGACGTCCGGTTCCGCCAGGGCGACGCGTTCGCGACCGAGGGCTCGTACGACCTGATCTACGACTCCGGCTGCTTCCACCACCTGCCGCCGCATCGCCGGATCAGCTACCTCGCGCTGCTGGACCGCGCGCTCGAACCCGGCGGCCACTTCGCGTTGACGTGCTTCACCGCCGACGAGGGCACCGCCACGCCGGACGCCGAGCTGTACCGGCAGCGGGGGCTGAGCGGCGGGGTCGGCTACCAGCCCGACGAGCTGCGGTGGATCTTCTCCGGCCACGCCGAGGTCGAGCTGCGCCGGATGACCGAGGAACCCGCCCAGTCCCCGGTGTTCGGCAAGGCGTTCCTCTGGACGGCGCTGTTCCGTGCACCGAACGGACGTGCGCGTCCGACAGGCGGAATCGATCGGGGTCGCCACCTGCGAAAGTAGGGAGAAGGCCCTGCTCCCGTAGGTGATCCGAAGCCCCTACCCGCCAGTATCGTCGGCCGCGTGAAGCGGGCAGGAGAACTCGCACCGGAGCTGCCCGCGGCGGCGCCGGACATCTCCGGCGCCGTGATCGCCTTCCTGATGATCGCCGGGCTCGCGGTCCTCTACCTGATCGGCCGCCGCCGGCTCGTCCAGCGCGCGGAACGTGCCGAGCGCGACCTGCGGGCCGAGCAGGCCCGTGCCGACGAACGCACCAGGCTCGCCGCCGAGATGCACGACGTGGTCACCCACCGCCTGAACCTCATGGTCCTGCACGCCGGCGCGCTGCGGGTGGCGGCCAGGGACGACAGCACGCGCGAGGCCGCGGAAGGGCTCCGCACCGCGGGCTGTCAGGCGTTGGCGGAGCTGCGCGACCTCGTCGGGGTGCTGCGGTCCGGCGGCAGGGCGCGCATCCCGGACGTGCTGCCCGACCGCCTCGCCAACCTGGTGGCCGACTCCGCGGCCACGGGCCTGGAGGTGACGCTGACCGAGCACGGCGACGCCGACACGATCTCCCCGGCCGTGCGCCGCACGATGTACCGGGTCGTCCAGGAGTCGCTGACCAACGTGCACAAGCACGCCCCCGGCGCGCACACCGAGATCACCATCCACTGTGGACCGAGCAGCGTCCGTGCGGTCATCCGCAACACCGCGCCGCCGGCCACCCCCGGCACCGCGCCGCCGCGCTCCGGCAACGGTCTGCTGGGGTTGCGCGGCCGGGTGGAGATGGTCGGCGGCACGCTCACCGCGGGCCCGACGGACGACGGCGGGTTCGAGGTGGACGCGGTGCTGCCCGCGTTCGTGCCGACCTGATCACCGGCCGTTGAACCAGGCGATGCACGTCCGGAGCTGCCGCCAGATGACCGCCCGCAGGTCCTGCAACCCGATCGGCAGGACGCCACCGATGTCGCCGATCTCCTTCAGCATCGACAACAGCTGGAACTGCTCGACGAGGCACGTCGCGTCGCCGCGCTCCCACAGCTCCTTGACGAGGCACATCTGCGCGGACAGGCCGATCACGTCGGTGCGGCCGCTCAGCTTCCTGCTCAGCCGCACGACGGCCCGGTACTCGTCGGCGATCGTCTCCACCTCACCGAACTGCGCCCGGATGAGCGCGAGGTCGAGCCGGCACGCCAGCGTCAGCTCGTGGTCACCGAGGCTCTCGGCGCAGTCGTCGGCCAGCGCCGCGTACTCCTCGATCGAGGACCGCGCCTGGTTGCGCTCCCAGTGCAGTCGCGCCAGCTCGCGGCGCACCGTGAGCACCTCGGGGTGCCCGAGCCCGAGATAGCGCAACCTGACCACGAGTGCGTGGCGGTACATGGCCTCACCGAAGGCGTACGACCCCGACAGGCGCGCGAACTCGGCGACCGCGCAGGTGAGCCTGCTGCCCATCAGCTCCCACTGCTCCGCGTTGGCGAACGTGGCACGCGCGTCGTGGATGCGGTCCACGACGTAGGCGCACTGCGGGCTCAGCACACCCCACTGCGCGAGGTCGCGCGGGTCCGATGTGGACAGATAGCTGGTGCAGCCGTCCAGTGCGGCGACGCAGAGCGCGAGATAGGCGTGGAAGTCCTCCTGGACGTCGGCCTGGTGCCGGTTCGCCTCGCGGATGACCGGGTGCACGGTCAGGTACACCACGGACGCGCCGGACGACCGCGGGTTCGTCATGGTGCCCTGTTCGACCAGGCCGAAGTCGCCGAGCAGCACCAGCGCCCGCATCAGGTCCATCTCGCTGACCTCGGGGAACAGCTCGGACTGCGACAGCACGCGGTGATCGAGCAGCACGCACGGCACGGGAGCCTGCTCGAAGCACGACAGCCACCGCAGCAACGGGCGCGCCAGCGGTTCACCGTGCTCGGCCAGCAGGTCGAGCGACAGCTCCCAGGTGCGCAGCAACAGCTCGCGCTCGTCCAGTCCGCTGCCGATCTCGTGCAACCGGTCGAGGTCGGCGAACCGCTGCTGGAACGTGACGCGGTACTGGTCGAAGTCGCGGGGCAGCGCCACCGCGTCCAACGGCGGGAAGTTGCGGGCCGCGTTGAGGTAGTGGCCGGCGAGCCGCAGCGCGAGCGGCAGGTAGCCGAGCGCGCGGGCGAGCTCCGCCGCGTCGCCCGTCGCGTTGGGTGCCGCCGACCGCAGCAGCTCGACCGCGCTCTGCTCGTTCAACGGCCCGATCAGGATCAGCTCGGCGGCACCGCGCCTGCTCATCTCCCCTCCGTCCCGCGAGGTGATCAGCACGGTGCCCCCGGCGCGGGTGAGCGCGGGACGCCACGCGGTGAGCACCCGGTGGTCGTCGGCCTTGTCGATGATCAGCAGCCACGGCCAGCGCGCCGCACCGAGCACGCGCCCCAGCAGCTCCACCGCGGAGCTCTCCCCCGACCACGCCCTGGCGATGTCGCTCGGGCACGCGCCGGCGTCGAACGCGACCTCCCGCAGGCCCGCCTCCAGCGCGGCGGCGTTGCCCGCGTCCACCCACCAGGTGCGGATCGTCGTGTCGTCGCGGCCCAGCCGTCTGGCCGTCTCCAGCGCCACCGAGGTCTTGCCGCAGCCGCCGCGGCCGTGCAGCACGACAGCGGCGCCGTCGGATCTCCGCGCGACGCCGAGCAGATGCGCGATGACGTTCTCCCGGCCGTGGATCTTGCCGACGAGCCGGTCGAACGGCGGCGCGATCGACACGAGTCCCGGCTGGGGTTCCACGCCGGGCACACCGTTGAAGACGAGGTCGCCGCCGATCCGGCCGGCCTGGAACACCGTGCGCGCCGTACTGGCCTCGATCTTGTTGTTCGTCGCTCCTGGCGGCAGGTCTTGGCGCGACGACTGGTCATCACTCACGCGGCGGACTCCGGATGAATCGGTCGAAGGCGAGCACCTTAGCGAAGGTACGACCGATCTCAAACGGGTAACGGCGATAGTTCGGCGTATGCGTTCGGCACGACGTTGAACGCTCACCGCTGAACGACCGCGATCAACCGTTCACCGCATCTCACCCCGCACGCGGGGCGGGACCCGTAATTCGGTTAATCGCGGTTCGCGACCATCTGAGACGCTCGTACCGACCGCCTGTGCAACTCACACGATCGAGCGATAAAACATTATCGCGTCCCGACGATTGTGTACGTTAACAACCAAGGGGGTGGATCATGTCCACGACAAAGGCGTGGAAACGGGCACGAGCGTGCAGCCCGGCGGGTGACAACTGCGTCGAGGTGAATCTCAGCCACTCAGGAGTCTCGCGTGTGCGCGATTCCAAGCACACCGATGGGGCAATCCTGACGTTCGAGGCGACGAGCTGGGCCGACTTCGTGCGGTTCGTGCGGCGCCATTGAGCAATCATGGCCAAAACAAGGCCATTTTCGCGGACCGCGTGCCGCACCGATCGCCTGCTTTCCACAATGGCCGCCTGACCGATCACCTCGTTCGAGTGGAGAGTCAGTGGCAGGCTCGGAACCCATGTCGCTGCGGTCGCGACGAGAGAAACTGGGCGCGCTGGTGCGCATCGCCCGCAAGGACCGCGAGATGTCCCAGGCCCGGCTCGGGAAGCTGATCAAGGGCAGCCAGGCGAAGATCAACCGAATCGAACGCGGCCTGGCCGGCACGAAGATCGACGACCTGCGGTCGATCGTCACCGCGCTCGGCATCGCGCCCGAGGTCGCCGCGGAGATGGAGGCACTGGCGGCCGCCGCGCCGCGGCAACGCACGTGGCGGGGTGCGATTCCCCTGCACGTGCGCCGCTACCTCGAAGCCGAACGCGAGGCCGTGCTGATCCGCGGCGTGCACGGCGACCGCATCCCCGGCGTGCTGCAGTCCGAGCAGTACATGTTCCGCCAGGCCGGCATCAGGAACCCGGCCCAGATCACCGACCGCATCCGCGCCCGGCTCGAACGCAAGCAGCTGTTCGACCTCGACGGCGGACCGCGGTTCGAGTACCTGCTGAGCGAGTCGTCGGTGCGGCGGCGGGTGCACGGCAGCATCCCGGTCGCACTCGACCAGGTCGCCGAGCTGCTGCGCATCGGCGACAGGTACCCGGGCGTGTCGATCCACGTCCTGCCGTTCGACGCCGACGTCGACTTCCTCCCGGGCGACTTCACGTTGCTGGACTTCGCCGACCGGGCGCGCAACTTCGTCTACATCGAGCTGTTGGGGAAGTCCGTCGAGCCGAGAGGCACCGCGGAGATCACCAGGTACCGGCACCAGTGGGACAAGCTCCGGCAGGCGGCGCTCAGCCGCGCGGACACCAGGGTCTTCCTCACCGACCTGTACAAGGAGCTGGACGCCGAGACGTGACGCCCAAGCGACTCCGGCCGCTCGTCACGGTGGATGAAGGGCTCCTTGCTCCACCTGAGATGGATGAAGGGCGCCTTCATCCACGTCACCACGCACCTGGCGAGGCCTGATCGCACGGGTGCATGGCGAACCCGGCCGGGTTCAGGTCTCGTCCGACGCGCGCACGGCCCGGCATGCCAGGTGCACCGCCAGCCGTTCGTCCGGGTTCAGCAGGCTCACGCCCAGCAGCTGCTCGGCCCGGTTGATCCGCTGCGCCACCGTGTTGCGGTGCACCTTGAGCCGCACCGCGGCCGACGACGTCACCGACTCCTCGTCCAGGTACACGGCGAGCGTGCGCAGCAGCTGCCCGTCCTCCACGCCCGCCAGCGGTTCCAGCAGCCGGGTCGCCTGCTCCACCAGCGCCGGCGTCTCGGCCGCCATCGACAGCAACCGGCGCACGCCGAGCTCGTCGATGTGCACGACCTTCGCGGGCCCGGTCATCGCCGCGGCCTCCCGCGCCTCGGCGAGCGTCCGGCCGACCCCGGCGGCCCCCGGATGCGGTCTCCCGACACCCGCGACCAGGTTGCCGGAACTGAGCACCTGGGCCAGTTTCGCGGTCAGCTCGCGGTGCTGCGACTGGGGTGGTTCGGCGTCGTTGGTCAGCCAGAACGACCAGCCCTCCGCACCCTCGACCAGCTGGCCGTGCAGGCCGCGCCGGGAGAGCTCGACGCGCAGGCGTTCGGTGTGGGAGGCGTCGAAGATGCCGGGTGACGGCGGGTTCGGCATCGCGTAGACGCCCGTGTGCCAGCCGTCGAGGCGCCACCCTGCCAGCACCGCCTGCTGCACCAGCTGCGGCGGCACGTCGTCACCCGCGGCGAGCAGCTCGGCCAGCAGCGAGCCGCGGGAACGGGCCCGGCGCTCGGTTTCCAGGCGTTCCGCGGCGACCCAGTTGCCCAGCGCCCAGGACGCGACCTGGCTGATCTGCTGCACGGTCTCGGCCCAGCGCTTGTTGCGGCCGCGGGTGTGCGAGACGAGCCACAGGTGCACGTGCCCGGTCCGGTCGGTCTCGACCGGCACCGCCACCGCGACGCCCTCCGGCAGCTCCACGGTGGTGGCGACCGAGCCGACGAGCAGGTCCGGTGGCAGGCCCGGCGGTGACACGCCCTCGATCGCCGTGCCGTCCGCGCTCATCACCGCGCACGTCACGTGCAGCTCGCCGGACAGGATCGTGATGACCGACCGCGGGTCCGGCCGGCTGCGGCCCAGCCTCGTCGTGACGGCGTTGAGCAGCCGGGCCGCGGCGACCTCGGGACGGCGGACGGCCGTGCGCAACGAGTCGGCGACCAGCAACGGATCGTCGGCCTTGGTCTGCAGCAACGGGACGCCGAGCCGGTTCGCGAACGAGACCGTCGCGGTGGACGGGGGCTGGTAGCTGCCGGTCGTCGGCCGCACCAGCACGACGGCCCGCACGTCGGCGCTGTAGGCCCGGCGCAGCGCCACCTCGACGAGGTACGGCTGGTGCCCGGTCAGGATCACCAGGTCGCCGGCCGAGCACGCCTCCACGGCGGTCATGTCGGCCGCCAGCCGCACGTCGGCGACCTCGGTGTCGACGCCGCGCTCGCCCGCCAGCAGGCACGCCTCGCCGAGCACGCCGATCTCCAGCAGATCGCGCACGGTCAGCGAGTCGGCGTCGTCGATCACGGGGAGCCCCGGAACGGCACGTAGTCGAGGTCGTACCCGAACGCCCGCGGGTCGACCCGTCCGAGCATCTCGGCGCGCACCCACCGCGCCGGGGATGGGAGCGCTACCACGTCCACGACGGCACCGAACGCGAGGCGCTCGGTCGACACCGGTTTGCCGGACTCCGCGTCCAGGCAGCACAGCAGGTCGGGTGTCGTCACGAGCGGCTCGCCGTCCGCCAGCGCGACGAGGTACTCCCCCTGCATCTCCAGGCGCACGTACGCATCGTCGGCGTCCAGGCAGCGCAGCGCCACCGTGCCACGCGGAAACTCCCCGACGGACTCGCGCCACACCTCGACGACCTTTCCCCGTGCCACGAGGAAACCACCGGAGGCCTTCGCCCGTTCGTCGACGGAAACCGTGCGCCTGGACCAGATCTCGCCGAGCTCCAACGCCCGTGCCAGCGAGCCCGTTATGCCCACTTTGAGCGCGTCCGCGAGCCTCAACGGCTTCGCGACCATCATCGCCCAGCCGCCGAAGTCGACCATCACCGTGCGCGCGAGCTTCTCGATGCCGGTCGCGTCGAGGACCGCCCGGTTTCCGCCGGGTTCGGTGATGGCCAACGGGATCGTGGGCAGCCCGGCCGCGTCGTAGGTCGTCTGGTCGATCCGTGGGAACGCTCTCCCCATGCCGTCGACGTCGACGTACGGCAGCCCGAGGCGGGCGGCCAGGATCAGCGGCAACAGGCCGTTGCACCCGCCGACCTCCCACCCGATGACGGCGGTGGCCGGCGTGGAGTCGTGCGCCTGCAACGCCTTCAGCGCGTCTTCCGCCTCCTGACCGGACGGGAGCTTCTCGATCATCACGGTCGGTGCGCCGATCAGCCCGACACGGGCACCGGACCCGTCCGGATCGGCCTCTTCCGGCGACAGCACCGTGACCGGCCCGCTTTGCCGCATTTCCTGCCGGAGCATGGCCGCGAACGCGTGCGTCTCCCGTTCACCGCCTCCACCCCCGCTGCCGAGCATGACCACGCCCAGAGCGAGCTGGTCAACCTCGTCGGGCTGGAGCAGATGCATGCGCGGGACTGTAGTGGAAGAGTCACGCCCCGAGCGGTGTGTAGTCGTGCGAGTAGCCGAAAGCCGACGGTCCGACCAGCGCAAGTCCTTCCGGCGTCCGCCAGCGCGGGTGGCAGGGCGCCCCGACGACCGAGACCCGCTGCCCGTAGCGCAACCGCTCGGCCGGCACCGGTTCTCCTTCGGCGTCGAGCACGCAGATCAGGTCCGGCACCGAGGCGACGACCGCGCCGTCCCTGGACGCGACGAGGTGCTCGTTCTGGAACGCCAACCGGCAGTTCCCGCCGTCGTACGCGGCCATGCCCTCCAGCCACGCCTCCCCCTTGGCGAACCCGGGATCGGTGGCGCGCATGACGTCGACGACCTTGCCGGTGAACAACACCCGGCCGCCGAGGAACGACGCGATGGCCGCGCACGGGTCCTGGCGGTCGCGCCGCGCCTGTTCCACCAGCCGCCCCAGCCGGGACGCCAGGGTGAGCGTGCCGGGGATGGTGATGTCGCGGGCCTGCTTGCCGGACATGGGAAAGCTGCTCATCAACGCGGTGCAGCCCATGCCGATCGTGGCCGAGCGCGCGAGCCGTTCCGCCCAGTGGTTGTCGCGGACGTCGAGGACGATCGAGTTGCCCTTCTCGTCCGCGATGGCGAGCGGCTTGGCCAGCACGCCGTCCAGCGTGCAGACGACCATCTGCACCATGGGGAACGCACGGCCCATGCAGTCCGCGTCGAGCACCGGCAGGCCGAGCGACGCGGCCACCGGGAACGGCGCGAGCGAGTTCATCCCGCCCACCTCGATCGGCAGCACGTGCGTGATGGGGCGACCGATTTCCCGTTGCAGCGTCAGGAAAGCCGTGACCGCCTCCTGACCCGCGGGCAGCTTCTCGATCATCACGGTCGGCGCGCCGATCATGCCGATGCCCGCGACGACCGCGTCGTCCGGCACCTCGTGCAGCTCGGCCGCGAGCACCGGACCGTACTCCAGCACCGCCTGTTCCGCGACGAGCCTGCCGATGTACGGGTCGCCACCGCCGCCGGTGCCGAGGATCGCGGCACCGCGGGCGATCTGTCTCAGCTCGTCCGCTCCGATCTCACGCACGTGCCCTCCTCGGGGCGTCGTCCAGCACGAGATCCCCCACGGCTCTAGCGCGCACCCTGCTCGCGTTGCCGGGCAGGTACGCCAACGGGATCTCCTCGACCTCGACGATCCGCACGCTGTCGGCCCGCGCGCCCGCCGCCACCGCCTTGTCCACGGCCTCCTGCCTGGCCGAGTCGAGCACCTCCTCCCGCCGGCTCGGGTCGATCGTGAAGACCCGGTCGACCTCGCCGCCGACCTGCGCGATCGCGGCACCGATGGCGTTGGCGAACGCGTGGTGCGGCGGCCTGATCAGCTCGCTGATGCCCTCGACCTGGTCGGGCACCAGCACGCTGCCGCCGCCGACCAGCACGACGGGCAGCGGTGCCGGGCAGGTGCGCATGCGGTCCACCTGCGTGGCGATGCGTTCGCAGACGTGGTCGAGCACCGCGCGGACGAGCGCGCGGTCGAGGTGCTTGACGAGCGCCCGGTCGCCGATGTCGGCCAAGCCGGCCGCGACCGCGACGTCCGTGGCGGTGAGCGTGTCGCCGCCGAACACCAAAGCCTGCTGGGACAGCCGGAACCCGACGCTCTCCGGCCCGATCTCGACGCCCTGCGGCTGTGACCGCACGACACTGCCGCCACCGAGACCGACGCTCAGCACGTCGGGCATGCGGAAGTTCGTGCGCACCCCGCTGATCACCACCTCGGACGAGGCCTCGCGCGGGAAACCGTTGTTCAGCATGCCGACGTCGGTCGTCGTACCGCCGATGTCGATCACCGCGCACTCGTCCAGCCCGGACAGGAAGGCCCCACCGCGCATGGAGTTCGTGGGGCCGGACGAGAACGTGGCGACCGGGTAGCAGCGCGCGTACTCGAGGTCCATCAGCGTGCCGTCGTTCTGGCTCAGGTAGAGCGGGGCGTGGATGCCCTGCGCCGTCAGCGATTCGGTGAGCCCGTCGGCGATCTGCTCGGCGAGCTCGCGCAGGGCGGCGTTGATGATCGTCGCGTTCTCCCGCTCCAGCAGGCCGAGCCGCCCGATCTCGTGGGAGAAGCTGACGAGCAGGTCCGGCACCTCGGCGGTGAGGATCTCCGCCGCCTGGCGTTCGAAGTCGCCGTTGACCAACGAGAACACCGACGAGATGGCGACCGACCGCACGCCCTTCGCGGCGATGTCCGTGGCGACACCGCGCAGCTCGTCCTCGTTGAGCGGCGAGATGACCCGCCCGTCGTACTCGTGGCCGCCGTGACAGAGGTAGGCGTGCCCGCCGATGACCTGCCGCAACCGCTGCGGCCAGTCGACGAACGGCGGAAGTGCTTTGGTGGCGGGAAGTCCGAGCCGCACCGCCGCCGTCTGGGCGAGTCCCCTGCCCTCGACGACGGCGTTGACGAAGTGCGTCGTGCCGATCATCACCGCGTTGATCGCCGCCGGGTCGAACGCGCGGACGGCCCGCAGACCGTCGACCGCCTCGACGATCCCGCTCGTCACGTCGGCCGTGGTCGTCGTCTTGCACTCGGCGAGGACACGCCGTCCCTCGACGAGAACGGCATCGGTGTTCGTGCCGCCGACGTCGATACCGATGTGCATGTCCGAAACCACCCCTCAGGCGGCCGACGCTTCCCCGACCACCTTACGGTTCGTGGCCCTCCGAGTCCTCATGCGAAGCAGGTCGAATCTTCCAGCTGAGACGTAGAGGACGAACGCGAGCACGAGCGAGTTCACACTGGACTGCCCGAAAGGCAGCAGCTCACCGATGCCGGCGGCGGCCGGCCAGATGACCACGGTGGCGGGCACCCACGAGGGCGCCGATCTCGGTACGCGCGGCCGAGTCGAGATGATCTCCTTGCGCCAGCGCCGCACGACGTAGTACTCCGCGATCATGATCCCGGTGACGGGCGGGAACACCACGCCCAGCAGCACCAGGAAGTGGCTGAACTGGCTCACGATCCCGGCGGCCGCGAGGAAGCTGCCCGCGCACCCGACCATGACGGTCACCTGCGCCCGGCTGATCCGCACCGCGAACACGGCGTCGAAGAAGTTCACCAGCCCGAGCGAGGCCGAGTAGAGGTTCCAGTCGTTGATCTTCAACACGGCCGTGACGACGACCAGCGCCCCGATCCACCCGCTCGACCGGCTGATGACGCCCATGATGTCCGTGGTGCCCAGCCCGTGCGCGATGATCACGCCCGCCAGGCTGATGACCCACTCGCCCAGCGTGATGCCGAGGACTGTCTGCTTGACGACGTCCCACTCGTTGCGGTTGAAGCGCGTCATGTCCGGCGCGATGGCGGCCCCGACGATGAAGCTGCCGGTCACCAGGGTCACCGCGGTCAACATGCCGATGGACGCGCCCGGCGCCGGGCTGCTGAGAGCGGCCGGGATGTCGTGGACGTTCGTCAGCACGAGCCAGACCAGGAGCACGAGAAACGCCGGCACCGCCACGTACGCCGTCCACGCCATCCACCGCACGCCATACGCGGCGATGACCGTGACGACGATGCCGAAGAGCAACGACCACACGGGCGCCGGCAGCACCCCCGCGACGTCCGCGAGCGTGACGCCGGCCAGCCCGGTCTGCACCCCGAACCACCCGGTCGCGGACAGCGCGATGATCAGCCCGAGCATCGCGCTCCCGGCGTGCCCGAACCCGGTCCACCTGGTCAGGATCGCGGTGGAGAGCCCTTCGCGCTGCCCGATCACGCCGACCGTGACGGCCACGGCGTTGAGCGCCACCGCCCCGATCGTGAGCGCGAGGAAGGCGTCCCAGAACGTCATGCCGAAGCCGAGCGTCGCGCCCAGCAGCAACTGGCTCAGCGCGGTCGTCTGCCCGAACCGCTGGGTCGCGACCGACAACCACGGGTGCCGCGCCTGGTCGGGGACACGGGTGAGGGCCTGATCGTCATGCCCGAGAAGAGCGGCCACTCTCGTCCCTCCGCTCCGTGATCGACAACCCGGACAGTAATCGCCGACCCACCATCGAGCTACAGACAATGTGCACTGTCGGACGAATCATCACGTTGCGATTCGCACAGGCCACCTAATTCAACGCCAGCCCAATCCGCCGCCGCGCCACCAGCCGAGTGTGGTGCACATCGATGCTCGCCCCCAGCCCAGGCCGCCGCTCGAACCGGTCGTAGCTGCGGCTGAGCAGCCAGTGCGCCGCCTCCGCGCTGATCAACTCCAACCGCATCTGCTGCTTGAGCCGCTCCAGCGCCTCGTCGACCCGCCGCGTCAGGAACGCGTGCCTCGTGAGGCTCCCGCTGATTTCGTCGATCATGAAAACCATGGCGTGCGGCTCATCGCCATATGCATAACTGCACAGCAGCGCCAGATATCCCGCGTCGATCGACCGGTCCCCGATCCAGCACTCCCCGAACCGCAACTCCCGCAGGTCCCACCGCGGTCGCCCCTGCTCCTCGGCCGCCTCTTTCGCCCACAACCCAGGCCTGCCGGGGAGAAGATGCGCGAGAGCGGTGAGCAACGCCGCACTACGCCGACTGGGCACCTCCCGCAGATGCCGGACGACGACCTCCCACAACTCCTCGTTGTCGGCGAACGGCCCCACGAACGCACTGACCTGGAGCTCGACCTCCAACGGGTCGGTGAGCTGCGGCAACGGCCGCCCGGCATCCACCACCGCCTGCTGCATGGGGGTCAGCCTCGTCCGCACGCGCGGCAGGTTAGCCCGATCGGCGCAACGCAACGCCTTTGTTGATCCGCGCCACCACGCGGATCACCCCATCGTGCACCGGTCCAGCGCCCTCGATGAAGGGCGCCTTCATCCACCTGAGGTGCAGGAAGGCGCCCTTCATCGACGTGGAGCGAACGGACGGCCAGCCCGAACTCAGGCGTCGACGGCTTGGCGCCCGACGGTGATGTCCGCACGGTCGGCGGCCGCTCGGCCCGCCTCCCACCCCGCGCCGTTGGTGACCGTCGCCGACCTCTGGACGAGATTGCTGAACATCTTCTCGAACGTCTCCTCGACCACCTGGGACCGCTCGGCCAGCACCGGAAGCAGTCGTTCGTCCTCGACCGGATCGTGCGCACGAGCACCGGCCCCTTCGAGCCGTTCTCCGATGCGCGTGGCGTACGAGATCAAAAACGACTGCCGGAACGACCGCGTGCGCGACGTTCCGCTTCGCGTGACCTGGCTTCCTTCGGCGACCATCGCACGAGTCGCCTGCACCTGCAGGGACGTGACCAGCAGCTCGGTGATCTCCAGATCCATCGACTCCCCGACCAGCGCGACGAACCCGATCCGGGGGTAGAACACCGACCGGCACCGGTTCGCCGCGGCGATCTGGTGGACCAGATGTGCCTTGGCGTCGAGATACGGGGCATCAAGCCACAACCGGCTGGACGACGCCGTCTGCTTCCGCTTCTGGTCGGCGTCGAGGACGGCGCGTTCGAAGGCGTGCCGGTTCATCAGCTCCTGCGCCTTGGCCGAGAGAGCCTCGGCCTCCTCGGGGAACTGAGTGGACTCCGCCTTGGCCAGCAGGGCCCGAACCCGCGCCAGCACCTTCTGGTCCACACCGCTCACCGAGGCGGACGTTCGCGCGGACGCCGACCCCGGCACCGGCAGGATGCGCGGCAGCTTGGGCATCTTCATCAACTCGTCGATCAACACGATCGTGGTGCGCACCGCGAACCCAAGATCGGCTCCACGCCGGTCCATCCACTGCAACACTTGCGGCACACCAGGCTTCCACCAGACCTCGGCGCCGAGGCCGCGGACCTGCGCCACCCACCGCTCGTCCACAGTGGACGAAGAGTGCTTCGCCGTGTCCGCGGCGATCAGATCGATCAGCAGGCTGTCCGCCGCCGAGTTGGCGTTCCGGCGAAGGTGCTCGCGAACATCGACGGGCGTCCAGCCCTTCTTCCAGACCAGGTCGATCGCCACGCCCAGCACGATCCCGGCACCGATGGCCACCGTCCGGGGGTCGGCGACGGGCCTGGGACCCGCGAGATCCGCCACGCACCTGTCCACCACGTCCGTGTCGGACGCGCGGGCGAAGGCCGCCTCCTTCAACGATTCCGCCACCATCTCCGGCGTCACGACCAGAGGCGTCCACACCTCCTCATGGCCGTCGAAGGCATCCCGAGGTGAGGTCGAGCCACGACTCGCCCTGACCTTCTTCTTCGCAGCCCGCTTCTCGCGGTTGCGCTTGCCCACCCAGGCTCTCCTCGTGGTAGTCGTCCCAGTCAGGGTAATGACGCGGTCCGACAGCTCCGCGTCCGCCTTCCGGCACCCGCCTGTCCGGCGGCGGTTTGAGATGCGGGTCAGCTCGGCTGGACCGCGGCGTAAAACGTCCCGGCCAGCTCCTTCAGCCTGCCCCGGCACGCCTCCGATCTCGGATTCGTCTTGTCGGACGGCTTGTTGTTGAGCAACAGCACGGCGTTGGCGTCGAGGATGATCAGGTAACAGCTGTCGTTGTCCTTGGCGTTCTGCCATTTGGCCTGTTCACCAACGCCCACATCAGCGGGCCCGTCGTCAACCGGATCCGTGAAGTCGTCGAACCGCTCACGCGCCTTCGCTCTGCCCGGCTCATCGCGCCACACCGAGATGTCCAGCCCGATACGAGGGAAATCGGGAATGTTCTGGAACTCGCACCCCGTGAACATGTCCACGAACGGCGACGGATTCTCGTTGCCCGACCGGAACTTCGGCAACCCCTGCACCTTCTGCTCGATCTGCTTGCAGGTCGGCACCGCCTTGTACTTGGCAGCCGCGGGGGTGGTCGGTGTGGTGAACGCCGGCTGCTCGATCGGCCGCACGTTCGTGCCTCCGCACGCGCCCGCACTCAGCGCAAACAGCAGCACACCCGCGATCCTCACTGACCGATTCACTTGCCTCCCAGGCCTTTCCACAGGTCCTCTTCCGGATCTTCCTCGACCCGCGGCCGACTGCGCGACGGCCTGCTCACCGGTGCCGATGCGCGGTTCGAAATGAGGCCCGCATCGCCGAACACCTCCCACAGGTCCTGCTGCACCTGACCGGGTTTCGCTCGGGAAATCGCGTCGGTGTTCGCCGTCAGCCCGACAAGCGCGCCAGTGCGCACCTGGAGCGTCACGAACCCGTGGGGACTGCGCAGCTCGGTCACGTCGTACGACACCCTGGCCGCACTCTCCCTGGCCTCACTCAGCTTCTGGCCGATCGCAACCTGCTCGGCCCTGGTCCTCGCCAGGAACGTCTCCAGATCCTCAGCACCGGACCAGCTCTCGAAGCTGACCGGCGCTTCCGGCTCCGGCTGGTTGCGGCGCGCCTGACGTTCGACGGCAGCGGCGATCCCCAACGCGTCCTGATAGGTCGCCATCAACGCCGACCCGAATTCGGCGGCGGGCAGCCGCGAGAGCCAGGAACCGGCCACGTCGAAGCGCAGCACCTTGCCCTCGGGATCGACAGTCACCCGCAACGACCGCGAGGCATCGGCGGCCGTGTACTCGTCGGCGGGCCCTGCGGGTAGCTCCGGCGACGGCCGCCGCGGACCGAGGGGAATCCGCGGCAGCCGTAGCTCGGCCAGCTTCATGTTGCGCAGCTCGTCAGCCAACGCGCTCAAGTCGGTCATCAGCTCACCGCCTGCGGCCATGCGTCTCTGGGGAATGCTCCGGTGCTGCTGCGAGTGCTCACCGCATCACGCATGAAGCTCATCGCCTGGCTGTAGTACTCCACGCTGTCGCCGAACACGGTGACAGCGCTGTCGACCAACTTCCCGCACACCTCCGCAGCGTCGCCGATCGCCTCCAGCGCGCCGATGATCGTGCCGGCGGAGATGAGGGCGGCAACCCCGCTGGAGGCGATGTCACCGATCCGGGCGGCATAGGTGTTGAGGAACTTGATGTTCGCCTGCGCCACCTGGGTGAGCCACTTGCTGATCGCTTCAGCTTTCGGACTCAGCGCGTCAAGCGCCTTCTGCTGCCGCGCGACCACCTGCACGCTGTAGTAGGTGGCGGCCTTGCCGGTCCACTCGCCGTAGTTCTTGTTCTGCTCGAAGTCGCCTACTCGCGAGGCGATGTCCGATACAGGCTTCTGCATCTGGGTGAGCCAGTTGAAGCTTGCTTTGATCAGTGCGATGACGGGAGCCTGATGCTTGAAGAACTGCTCTGTCGCCTTCGCGAACTTGTCCACCCAGTCCCGCAGGGTGTTCACGCCCCGGTCCAGTTTTCCGAAGATGTCCGGTGCCAGGTAGATGAGCGGGTTGGTGTTGACGTTGTGAATACCCTTGTTGAAGTTGTCGATGAGGAGTTTCACCGCCTCGTAGGCCAGTTTGAACGCTTCCTCAAGTGCCCGGATCAACGCTGGGTACTGCGAGTCCACACTGGTCATGGTCATCCCGCTGTCCTCAGTAGACCTGGTCGAGTTCGAGCTCGACGACGGCCTCGGCCTGCTCGTACGTGTCAGCGATCTTGACAAGCGCCCCGGCGATCTCAGCGAACTCGGTTTGTGCCTCACCGAGCAGCTTCTCGACGAACGAGCGCATGTCCTCGTACGAGCGCGCCAGCTCCTCCGGAGGTGCCGGCAGTCTCAACGGAATCGTGGCGAATGTGATCGCATCCAGCACGAAGAAGGCTAGCGGCTGCAACGTCAGCGAGGCAATCGCATCACGCACGGGGCCTATTTCATCAGCGAACTCGCCCCACTTCGCAGCTTCCTTGCGAACTGCCTCGGTGACCACCTGAAAGCCAGCCATGAGCCCCTCCCGACCTCACTGGCAGCACAATCACACTCGCACGATTGCGCGATCACGGTAGCACGGTGCAGCGGGCGGCACGGGTGTGAAAGCCGAGCATCACCACAAAGGTGGAATACATTCGCACTAAATGGTTATTCATGGAGGTCCTCCAAAAGGCGTACCGACACGTTACTTCTAATGGGGTTTCTGCTCGTAGATTGGTTGACCACCCCCGCGCGGTGGTCGTTAGATGCCAAAGGGAGCACGTGCATCCAGGTTCGGGGGAGGAACTCGATGCCGTTCTACGCGGGCAAGCCGGACGGGGGAAGTGACAGGCCATCCGCTGGAGGGCCGGTGACCATGCGTGTCGATCCCGGTGAAGTACTGGGGCTCAAAGCTCGCCTCGAGGCGGTCCGCGACAACGTTCAGGACTTCCTGTGGTCAGAGGGTGACAACCTGCTGCCAAGACCGGTGGCTCGGGACGAGGTATCCGTCGACGCAGCCAGGATCTTCGCGGACAACGCCGACACCGCTCTTGCCGTGAGCAGGCAGTTCATCGACCAGCTCAATCTCACGATCGAACAACTGGGCCAGATCGCCAAGACCTACAACCTGGTCGAGGACGTCAACACCACCGCGATGCAGCAGCAGAACAGGGGTGTCTGAGCCAGATGCGACGATCTGTGTCCGCCATGTTCGCCGGCATCACCGTGCTTGCGTTCATCGCGGCTTGCAGTGACTCCAAGGGAGGAACCGCTACCCCCGATAGCACCACTCCGACCACGGAATCGACCTCTGCCAAGCCGTCGTCTGCTCGTCCTCGGGAGATCAAGCTCGACGGCAAGGACCCCTGCCAGTTGCTCACGGCGGAACAGCTGCCGTCGCTCAAGATCGATCGACCTGGGCGTCCGGGGACCGCTCCGGCGTTCAACGCCAAGGATTGCTCATGGACCGTCACAGGCGCCGCTAGCCGGCTCACCCCGGTCATGAGCGAAGGCATCGACGTCTGGACCGGCGCCGAGCGTACCGGGCAAGCGGAGAAAACAGCCCCGATCGCAGCATTCCCCGCGATCTCCGTCACCGTTCCGTCCGACCAGGATCGTTGTGACGTGATGGTCGATGTGGCTGACGGCCAGTACCTGCTGGCGACCTTCTCGGTCAGCCCGAGTTTCAGGGATCGGTTTCCGAAGCCGTGCGACGGGGCGCGGCAGTTGGCCGAGGCTGCCATGCAGAACTTGGTGAAGTGAGAGGGGTTGCGGTGCTTGGCGACTACAACTTCGACGCGAAGTCGCATCAGGAGCTGTACGACAAGATTCACGCCGACGCCGGCGCGTCCTTCGCTCAGGCCCTGGAAGACGCGTGGAACGGCTTCCGTGCGGTGATGGGGAACGCGAAGGCCGAGATCGAGGCGGCCTACCGGGACGCGGGCGTGCACTGGGTGGGGGCGGCCGGGGAGGCGTTCTCCGGTGCGATGGCGCCGCTGGCCCAGTTCGCCGAGGACGCTCGCGCGGCAGGGGTGGCGACGCACCATTCGGTGCAGGCCCAGCAGTCGTTCTACCACGCCGCGAAGAACGGAATGCCGCCGCCGGTGCACGTGTCCTCGACGGCGAACGACGACTTCGTCGGCATTCCGGCGGGGATGACGCATCTGCTCGGCGGACAGACCGACCAGGACATCGAGGAGCAGAAAGCCAACGAGGCCAAGCGCGAGGCCGTGCGGGTGATGAAGACCTACCGGGACAGTGCCGCGGCGTCGGTGACGACCATCGGCACGTTCGTACCGCCACCGCAGGTGACCACTCAGGTTGCCGAGACGCCGATCCAGCAGCCATCGGATTCGCAGATGCAGTACTCACAACAGTGGAGTTCGCAGCAACGCACCACGTCGACCGGCGAGCAGTTGACGCAGTCCCGACAACAGCAGCAGAGCGTCACGCCGCCTGCGTTGCAGGGCAAGGACGACACGACAGGAACCTCGGCCTACCAGCCGCCCGCCAACACGGTCCCGCGCCCGACGCCACCACCTGGCTCGCAGCCCACGCCGAACCCGCAGCCGCCGATCAGCGGCCTCGTCCCACCCACGATGCGACCGCCAGGCGCGACCCCAGTCGGAGGCACCGGCCCGCGCGGCAGCTCCGGCGGGAGCACGCCACGGTCCGACAGCGGAATGGCCGGTCAGCTGGGCCGTGGACCAGCGGCCAGGACCGGCGCTCTCGGTGAGGCGGGCCGCGGCGGCCAGGGTGTGCCAGGCGCGCGAGGCGCGGCCGGAACACCGGGCGCCGGCACAGCAGGTGCGCAACAGCGTGGCCAGGACGAGGAGGACAAGGAGCACAAGTCCGCGCCGTACCTGGAAGAACTGGACGACGTGTGGGGCGAGGGCACCATCCCGACGGTGGCGCCGCCGGTGATCGGAGAAGACCAGCAGTGAGATACCGGTTGTCCCGGCTGGAGTTCGACCTGTGCTGGGAGCGCCTCGGCCTCGGCGAGTTCCCCACGATCCTGTCGATCAACAGCCACGGCGACCTGTTCGACGAACGCAGGGCGCTGCACCGCGAGGCGTGGGAATCGTTGGAGGACAAGGGCTACACCGACCGCGGCGAACTGGACGGCGCGCTGGCCGGCTGGATGCGCGTGCTGGCCCGGCCGGAACGGGAGGTCGACGCCCGGCTACGACTCGATCCCAGCGGGCCACGGGTCCGCGCGCTTGCCGCGGGCGTCGGACGGTACGCGGTACTCGCGGTGCTCACCGCGGACGAGTTCACCCTGCGGGAGATCGACGAGACCGCACTGGCCCGGTCGGTGGTGTCGCTGCTGCCAGAGCACGCAACACCACGAGCCCGGTCCGTCAGCCTCCCGGCCGAGGTGCTCGACCACGCCGCCGCTCGGGCCGGCGAGTCCTCCGGCCGCATGGAGAACCTGCTCGCCGACGCCCGGATTCCGCGGCCGGACGCCCACCTCGTCGCCTCGGTGCTCGGCAACGTGGTGCGCATGGGCCAGTTCGGCGCGGCCCGCCGCGAGCGGCGGCACGGTGGACTCGGCCCACGACGCCGCGGTTCGTACGCCGTGTCGTTCTACGACACCCCGGACGGCCGCTGGCAGTTCACCCGCCGCGCCTCGGGCGACGGCCGTGAGTGGTCCACGCTCGCCCCGGCCGACCATGGACGGCTCACCCACGCCGTGACGGAACTGCTCAGCCGCACCAACTGATCAGTCCTCTTCGGTGTGCTGCGCCTGCTCGATCGGCTCCTGGTCGACCTGGTTGGCCAGGAGTTCGGCCACGGTCATGTCCTTGATCGGCTTGTCTTCGGGCACAGGCATCGCCTTTCGGGAAAGCACTGTCCTATTAGGGCTTACACGTCGATCAGCGCGTGTGCATACGGTGCGGCGTCGGGATTCAGGCGGTACTGGTACTCGGCACGGCCAGGTTTCCCGCCGTCCGACAGGCGGCGGAGCAGGTAGCCGGCGGCATGCAGCTCGACCGTCGGCCTGCGGGCGCACTTCCGCACACGAATGAGCTTGGACGTCAGCTCGCTCACGGTGAACCACGCGTCGGGGGCCTTGCAGAGCACGGCAAGCACCTGTTGGTACTGCTTGCCGCCGGACAGTGGTGACAGCGGCGGTGGCAACTCCTGCCGCAACCGATCCGCCACGAACTCGCCGACGACGTCTTCCGCACCCTCCGCCAAGCGGTAGCGGGCGATGCGGCACTCCGGGGTCTTCGGGACAGGGGCGACCACGCCGATGCGCTCCAGCGCCTTCACGGCGTACCAGCCGGACGCGTCGGTGCGGTTCGGCCCGCCTTCCATGGCCTCACTCACGCTCAACGGCTCCGGAGCGGTTTCGAGCAGCCTGCGGAGAATGTGGAGCTTGAACTCCAGGCCCTCCGGCGGCAGAGCGTCCAGCGCGCGGCGCATCGGTTCTCTCCAATCTGACACAGGACATCAGCGGCGCAGCGCGTGCCGCCCCACGTCCTCGCAGCAGCAGTCGCACTCGCAGCCGTGATCACGCAGCTGCTGATAGAGCAGCCGACAACGCGAGAGGTAGGTCCGCCCGAGCACGATCACGTACAGCGGCGGCACCGCCAGCCACACGACGAATGACCACTAGATCGACAGTCAGGAGTGCGGCGATGCCGGAGCGGAGTGATCCGTCGGCGCTGCGATGGCTCATCGGCCACGAACTCCGTCAGGCGCGTCTGCGGGCAGGGAAGACCCAAGCCGAGGCGGGGCAGGCGCTTGGCTGCAGTCAGCCGAGGATCAACTACCTGGAGACCGGCCGAAACCAACAGCAGCCCGAGGAAGTAACCACTCTGCTGCGCCTCTATGGCGCCGATGTAGCTCACGTCGACCGCATGGCATCGCTCGCCGGGCGCGCAGACCACGGCACCTGGTGGGCGCCGTTCACCGACGTCGTGCCGGACTGGCTCAAGACCTCTGTCGGCCTGGAAGGTCTCGCCAAGAGCGAGTTCTCCTAAGAACCGCTGCTCATCTACGGCCTGCTCCAGACACCCGCCTACGCCGCCGCCTTGCTGGTCAACAACCTTCGCGTGGCCGCAGTCGACGTCGAGCGAGTCGTGAAGCTGCGCATGGAACGGCAGAAGCGCCTCACCGACGACGACCCTCTGATCTTCAGAGCAGTGATCGAAGAGGCGGCACTGGACCGCCTTGTGGGTGGCGTCGACGTGATACGCGATCAGTACGTTCACCTGCTCACGCTGGCCGAGCGCGACAACATCACCCTTCACCTCATGCCGACATCGGTCGCGGTGCACGACGGGCTGGACGGCGAGTTCATCCTGCTCGACTTCCACGAGGCACGAAGCATCGGCTACGTGGAGTTCCCCGACGGCGCTGTCTACGTGCAGAATCATGATCAGGTCGCGGCGTCCACTCTGGCAGCAGAGCGCCTGTGCGCAGCGGCGCTGTCGCCAGCCGACACGATCAAGGCGATCAAGTCGCGCCTGGCGAAACTCACATGATCATGAGGAGTACCCATGACCACCGCGTGGCGGAAGTCGAGCCGTAGCAGCAACGGTACGAGCTGCGTCGAGGTGGCGTTCGCGGGTGCCGGCGTCGCCACCCGCGACTCGAAGAACCCGACCGGCCCGACCCTGCGCTTCTCAGCGCAGTCGTGGACCGGATTCCTGAGTGAAGCGAAGGCGAACCGTCTCAGCCGCTGATGGTCGAGCTGTACGGATCTTCCCGCCACTCCACGCAACCAGGTCGGCGACCGGTGGTCGTGAACTCCTGGAGCGCTTCCTTCACCCGATCAAGCGGGATCTCGCAGTGCGGACGAAAGTCGACCTCGGCGAACACCGTCCAGCGTCCGATAGCGGACTTCGACGCTCATCCGTCTTCGCATCCTCGGTAGACGTAGCTCCCACTGACGACGATGCAAGCTCCTCTCGATTAATCACTGTATGGCGATGCTCTGCGTGTCCAGCCACGTTCGACAAGACTTCCGGCTGAATGATCGATTTGCAGGTAACCTCTCCTCTGCGGCCCGACGGGCACCGAGGTGATCAGGCTCGACACCTCGTCGCTGCTCCCACCCGCACGTGTATTTCGCGTGCCCAAGTGGGGGAACATCAGTGGCTCTCGTCCGTCAGAGCGCCGAATCGCTGCTCGCCGATGCCTTGGCTGACAGGCTGCACAAGATGCTTGAGGAGAAGGCGCGGATCCAGTTCGAGGCAGGGGTGAGCAGAGGTGAGGTGCGCTCGTGGCAGAACAGCCTTCCGACATTCCTCCGCGATCTCGTAGACGCTGGGCTCGGCCACGTCGAGGTGTTGCTGGAGCACAAGCTGCCGCACAGCCCGAAGCGTGTGGACGTGGTGCTGTGCGGCCAGAACCCCCGGCACGGCAGGCCCTCGTACGTGATCGTCGAGCTGAAGCAGTGGTCGAAGGCCGAGCCGTACGGTGACGACCTGGTGAAGGTCGAGTTCTACCCGCAGCCCGTGCTGCACCCACTCGAACAGGTGCGCCGATACCGCGAGTATCTCGTCGACTCGACACCCGCCCTCGCCGAACGACCGGATTCCGTGTATGGCGTGGCTTATCTGCACAACGCGCGGAAAGTCGGCGTCTGGAACATCACGCGCTACGGCGTCGACGAGTTCGGTGAGCTCTACACGCTCGACAACAAGGGCGAGCTGATCAACCGGCTCCGCACGTTGCTCGACACCGACACCGCGACGCGCGACGGTGCGCGTGATGCCGCCGACGAGTTCCTCGCCATGCGTCACGCACCGTCCAAGCCGCTTCTCACCGTGGCGGCCAAAGAGATCCAGGAACGCGAGCAGTTCGTGCTGCTGGACGAGCAGCAGGTCGCGTACAGCCTGGTTCGCAGGGCAGTGGAGAAGGCACGCGCGTCACGCAAGCAGACCGTGGTGATCGTGCTGGGCGGTCCCGGCTCCGGCAAGAGCGTCATCGCGCTGAGCCTGCTCGGCGAGCTGGCCAGGCAGGGCAGGGCCGTCTTCCACGCCACGGGTTCCTCGTCGTTCACCAGCACGATGCGCAAGCACGCGGGCAGCCGCAACAAGCGGGTGCAGACGATGTTCAAGTACTTCAACAACTTCATCGACGCGGAGCAGTTCGGACTCGACGTGCTGATCTGCGACGAGGCACACCGCATCAGGGAGACCAGCCTCAACCGCTACACCAAGCGGGAGGTCAGGGAGAAGGCGCGCCGGCAGATCGAGGAGTTGATCGACGCCGCCAGGGTGCCGGTGTTCCTGCTCGACGAGAACCAGACGGTGCGGCCCGGCGAGATGGGGTCGCGAACAGAAATCGAGTTCGCGGCCGAGGCAGCAGGCTGCGACGTGCAGGTGGTGGAGCTCGGTGGTCAGTTCCGCTGCGGCGGTTCGGAGTTCTTCGACGCGTGGGTCGCCAGGCTGCTCGGCATCACGGGCAAACCCGCGCAGTGGTCGACGCTGGTGACGCGTACCGACGACGAGTTCGTGGTGCGCAGCGCGGAGTCGCCGCGCGAGATGGAGGCATGGCTGCTCGACCGGCAGGCCAAGGAGGGCGGCACCGCGCGCATCGCGGCCGGGTACTGCTGGAAGTGGAGCGATCCCGTCACCGAGAACGGGACGAAGGTGCTGGTGCCGGACGTTCGGATCGGCGACTGGCACCGGCCGTGGAACGCCAAGCCCGAACAGCGAGTCCCTGACGTACCCGCGTCGCACTTCTGGGCCAGCGACGAGCGCGGGTTCGGGCAGGTGGGCTGCATCTACACCGCCCAGGGCTTCGAGTACGACTGGGCCGGTGTCATCTTCGGCAAGGACTTCGTCTGGCGCGGTGACCACTGGGAGGCACGACGCGAGCACTCGCACGACCCCGCAGTGAAAAAAGCCGACGAGCTCCACTTCGCCCGGTTGATCCGCAACACGTACAAAGTGCTGCTCACCAGAGGCATGCGGGGTGTTTGCCTTTACTCAGAGGACCAGGAAACCCAGGACTACCTGCAATCGATGACGCGATGACGCGCCATCCCAATGCGATGGCTGACATAGGCGGCCACAAGTAGCACCGGAATACCGCCCAGCCCAAGCTTGTCCAGCGCAGCGGTAGCCGGCCCTGCAGCAACGCGAAGGGGCTCGTCACGACACCGAGCACGACTCCGGGCGAGAAGCAACAACGCGACGATGACGACTATCGCCAGCACGTTCTCAGCACATTCGGCCCGAAGGGCTGCGGGTGATCAACCTGCGCAACGATGTCGAAGGCGGCAATTCGGAGCTCGGTACCTGCCGGAGGCCTCCCGAGCAAGGCGAACCACCACCGCTCTGATCGACGTGGTCCACCTCCGCAGACACGCGACGCCCCTCGCCGCGGTCTCCCAGGGCCCACTTGACATCGCGCAGTTGGATCATGCTGACCATACTTGTTCCCCACCCCCGGTTCTGCGTGGCAGTTCACGGACGTAGGGGCAACGCCGAGTCCGTGTCCGGCGATCGCCGGATTGGACCTGGTCTCGTGGCGCGACTCAGCCAGGTTGGGCTGTGGCCAGCTGCACCAGGTGCTCGCCCCGGAGGTCCGCGCCCACCTGCCCACCAGGGTTCACCAGCACGAGCAGCCCCGGCAGCGCGGGCAGCAGTTCCTCCAACGCCCACCGATCAGGCGTCCCAACACCAGCCGGGAGTTGGCGCGGTGACGAGTAGACCGCGAGCACGTTGTTCTCCCCCGCTCGTCCCGGAGCACGGCCGGGCCGGCCGCCGTGCGGGGAGGCGACTCCGACTCCAGCGCGGCCGACAGGCACGAAGGCGGCGACGTCGCCGAGAGTGACAAGCCGATTACTCCAAGATGCACATGACAGGCACGGCATGCCGCTATGGTCGCCTCGTGGCTCATGAGGTCTATCTGAAGTCCGAGAGGAGGCCTTGTGCCGCTCGAGCACATTGAGCTGGCGAGTCTGAACATTCCTGACGACCCGCAAACGAGGGCTCGTTTCGACGAACTCACTCGTCCGGGTGGCGTTCGACTTCAGCCGGCTGAGACGTACGAGGCCAGCGACCCGGACGGGCTCATCACCGTTACGGTGAACAGGTTTCGAATGGTGACGAAGATTCGAATTCGTCCGCGATGGTACGAGCAACTCAGGCCGGAGGAATTCCCGGCCGCGCTCTACAACACGTACATCACCGCGGTTCAGTGCGCGCTCGCCGTGGAATCCACCTACCGGCTTCCTGAACCCGTGAAGTCCGCCGGCCCGCCCGCACCAGCCGAACCCTTGGTAGACCCTGCTGGGCTGTCGATCGAGGAGTTCATCGCGGGGACCAGGTCCCGACTCGACGCCGTCGACGCGGAGTACGACGCTATCCGCCGCCGAACGCAGGCTCCGCAGGTGAACACGACCGAGATCCGCAGTCCACTCGGCTATCTCACGATGCATGTACGCGATGGTGGCCCGATCGCGATCCACGGCAATCCCCAGGCGCTGGACAACCCGTCCGTCACAGTGCTGGCCGAGGACATCCTGCAGTTGTTCGCCCGTGCGGGTTTCGGAGTCGATCCAGGGGAACGACCCCGTCCGGCAGCGCGACCGCGTGGCAGCGGCGGCGACGCGGACGACGAGTACTTCGACGACTTCAAGGTGCTGGGCAAGAGGGACGAACATGGATGACTTCAAGGTTGTCACGTCAGAGCTGCGCAAAGAAGCCAAGCTGTGGCAGGAGAAGGCGGACAAGGCCGAGCCGATCGTGCGGGCGGTTCAGGAGGCCTACCTGTCGGCCACCGCGTTCTTCGTCGGCGACCCCGCAACGCTCGGTGTGGGAATGATCAACGCCAAGCTCGAGGCCGATCAGTACGAGAACTTCCGCGCTTTCATGGAGAAGGTTGTTCAGGGCGCGGTCACCGAGTTCGGCCAGATCGATGTCGCGTTGCGCAGGATCGCCGACGAGTACGACCGAACCGAGAGTGTCAACGAGATCGACCTCGCCAAGTTCTACAGCGCGTAGGAGCTGAAGCCCCGATGTCCGGTCGTGACGAGATGACCAACCTGTTCGAGCGAGGGTTCCAAGGTCTCGAAGACAAAGCCCGCGAATGTGCTGACAAGTTCAACGCCGCAGTTCACCACATCCACGGCTGGCGGTACGTGCTCGGTCCGGCGATGTTCGCGATCCGTCCTGCCCTGGACACGATCCGGGACGGCTTGGAAACGCTCTTCAAACTGATCAGAACGGCCATGGAACACCACTGGCCCGTCGTGTCGCTAATCTGGCAATCTTTCAGCTGGGTCGAAAAGGTCCAGGCACCGATGAACAACCTTGTCCACGAGAAGACCGACCTGGCCTACTACTGGACTGGTCCGGCCAGCACGAAGTACCAGGACAAGGTCACGGCACAGAACGACGCGATTGCCGCTGTCGCGACCAAGTCGGGCAACGTCAGCAAGTGGCTCATGGACATTGCGAAGTACAACATCGAGTACATGACCAAGCTCGCCGAGATGGTGACCGGTTTCCTCGGCGCACTCGTCGCCGCCGCGATCGAGGCAGCCACCGTTGTCGAAATCCCGTTCACGGTCACAGATCTAGCCGGCGCCATCGGCGCCCTCGTCACCCAGTCGCTGGACAACCTGGTCGGTATCGCCAAGAGGTTCGCGGAGGCCCTCAGCAAGGTGCGGGACATCCTGAGCATGATGAGCGACCCCAAGCTTCCCAAGAACCAGTGGCCGCAGGCAGTCACGGGCTGAGTTCGCATCCACGACAGGAAAGTCATGAGCACGAAACCTCACCACAGGTGGATCCAGCGCATCGGCATGGCATCGGCCGTGGTGACGCTCTTGGGTGGCTGCAGTGTCGAGCCGATCCAGACGCCCGCGTTCAGTTCGAGCACGACGTCGACCACACCGCCCCCGCCACCGGACAAGTATTCCACCTCCGACTGGAAGAGCTGCTCGGAAGTCCGGCAGAAGCTGGCCAGCGACCTGCCTCCCCCTCTACCGGATGACAAGCAGGAAGGTCCCAAGTGGTCCATGCGAATCTGCCCGTTCCGGGATGATGACTCGCTTGTCGTCTTCAGGATTCAGTACTGGGACACCACCGCGGACATCACCGGCGTCCACACCGGAGCAGAACGCGCCAAGAAGGAGTTCCTCGACCGCGGTCCGGCACGTGAGAGGGACAACAGCGTCAACCTCGGTTCGGATGCCCGATGGAAGAGAGACGACACCAACGGCTGCACCTTGGAGATTCTCGATGAGAACGCCGTGATAAGTGCAGGCAGCAGCAATCGCAAGACGCCTACCCCTGGGAACAACGAACAGTGCCGGGGCCTCGTGCGCAAGCTGGCGAAACAGTTCTTTGCTGCCGTGCAACCACAGTGACGGCCGGGTGGTCGGCACCGATCAGGTGCCAGCCACCCCGCGGTGCACTATCACTCGACGTCCCAGTCCAGTTCCAACCGCTCGGCGGTGTCGCAGAGCGCCGCGGCACCGGACTCGGCCTGGTCCGGGCCTTCGTGCGGCAGCGCGCAGTCATTGGCGAAGTGAAGCCAGGTGCAGTGCCAGCGGCAGTCATGGCACTGCGCTCGAGCCAGCGAAGACTGCTGCTCGGGGAGCCGCCGATCGGCTATGGCACCAGGGTGTTCAAATCCCTTCCCTCGTGTTCGGCCCAAACAAGCGTCAACCGTGTAGCCCTCTCGCTACTATCTGTCATCGCAATCGGCCCGATCACCCGTGAGGGAGACGTACGAGTGCCACGGTTGGGTATCGCCAAGGAGTTCCTTTCGGGCTACGCCGAACTTGAGAAACACGTGCAACGTGCCGTGGACAAATCCATTGGCCTGTTCGCGAAACACACCCACGCGGGCCTGCATCTGGAGAAGCTCGAGGGTGCCAAGGACCCGAACATCCGGACGATCCGGATCACCCAGTTCTGGCGGGGTGTTGTACTCGCCCCGCAGCGGGGTGACGAGTACTGGCTGCTCACCGTTTTGCCGCACGACAAAGCGAACTCGTTTGCGATCAGCCGGGTGTTCACGGTCAACCAGGCCATCGGTGTGCTGGAAGTCCGTAACCAGGAAGCTCTGGAGACCATTGAGCCGACCCTCGCACAGATGGCCGGGTCCAGCGAGATCCGGCTGTTCGACGCCTTCAAAGACCACGATCTGGTCAGGCTGGGCATCGACGAGAAGCTGCTGCCGTTGATCAGACTGCTGACCACGGAGACGCATCTCGACACACTCGCGAGTCTGCTACCTGTCGCACAGTACGACGCGCTGGTGGCATTGGCCTCGGGGATGAGCCTCGACGAGGCATGGCAGGAGGTCAGCAAACACCTCGCCGGTGCCGAACCCCCCGTCGAGATCGACGCGGAGGATCTGTCGGCGGCAGCACAGCGCATGCCTGACAAGTACCTGCTGGTATCCGGCCCTGCGGAGCTGGCCGACGTGCTGGCACATCCGTTCGACGTCTGGCGGGTCTTCCTGGACGAACGCCAGCGTTCGCTCGTTCGGAAGACGTATCGGGGACCTGTGCTGGTCAGCGGTGGTGCCGGCACCGGGAAGACCGTGACAGCTGTGCACCGGGCGGCATTCCTGGCCAAGCAGCAGCCTGTTGATCAGAACGCGCCGATCCTCCTGACCACTTTCACTCGCGATCTCGCCAGTGCACTGCGGAACCAGGTGGATCTTGTCATCAACGATGAGAACGTTCGACGCCGGATCGAAGTGGTAAACGTCGACAAGCTCGCCAACCGTATCGTCACGGAGGCGTACGGCAAAGCGCCTGACATCGTCCGGCGCCCCACACTGCAAAGCCTGTGGCGGCGCGCGGCCACCGACGAGTTCAGCGCCGCGTTCCTGGAGCGCGAGTGGGAGCAGGTCATTCTCGCCCAGGGCATCTCCGACCTGTCTGCCTACCAGCGTTGCAGCCGACCTGGCCGAGGCAGGGCACTCGGTCTCTTCCAGAAGCAACGAGTGTGGGACGCGATCGGCATCGTCCTCGGTGAACTGCGCAGGCTCCGCAAGCACACCCATCTCCAGGTCGCCGCCGAAGCGGCGCGACTCGCGGCGAACCACAACCAGACCAAATACCGGCACGTCATCGTGGATGAAGGACAGGATCTTCATCCCATGCAGTGGCGGCTACTGCGCGCGCTGGCGCCGTATGAACACGATGACATGTTCATCGTCGCCGATCCCAACCAACGGATCTACAACAACCGCGTATCGCTTGGCAGCCTCGGGATCAAGGTCGTCGGCCGGAGCTACCGTCTCACGGTCAACTACCGCACGACGCAGGAGATCCTGAACTGGTCCGTACGTGTGCTTGGTAGAGCCGCGACGCACGGGCTCGACGACGAGCCGGACAGGCTTGCCGGGTATCGCTCTCCCATTCATGGTCGCAATCCGATCGCTCGCGGCTTCGAGCACCGCGACGCTGAGCTCGAAGGTCTCGTCGATCAGGTCAGGGAATGGCTGAAAGCCGAGGTCGAACCGAGCTCGATCGGAGTGGCAGCACGCACGAAGGATCAGGTCGAACGTGCGGAAACAGCCCTTGATCGGGCCGGGATACCACATGGCGCGTCAAGTGGGGTCCAGGTCGGCACGATGCATGCGATGAAAGGACATGAATTTCGCTGCATGGCGGTGATCGGTGTAGATGACGGTGTCGTGCCGGCGAGCTGGTCGATCACTCCGACTTCGGAGGATCCGGTATCCCACAAGCATGATCTGCAACGCGAACGCAGCCTGTTGTTCGTCGCGTGCACCCGAGCCCGGGACTCGCTCTACGTGTCGCACACGGCGGAGCCAAGCGAGTTCCTGTCCTCGCCGATCCAGCAGTCGTGAGTGCTTGTGGTTGCAGCGGCCGTTCGGTGCCGAAACTGTCGGACCCACCTGGCACACTGGGCGCCATGCCGGACTTTCAGCCGTTCGCGCACCTGACTGCACCGAACGTCGACCTCTATCGCGCCGTGATGGGGGAGTTCGTCCGCGCCAAGCGGCGGTTCGTCGTACACCTGCGGCCCGAGGACCTGGAGCTGGACGCGGACCTCGGGTCGGTGACGGACGCGCTCGGCAGGCTGAAGGACTGGGGCAACCTGCGCGCGGATCCAGACACCAGCCGCGTCACGACGGTCGAGGACTTCCACCGCGCCCGGTTCCTCTACCAGCTGACACCGGCCGGCGAGGCGGCTGAGCAGGCGCTGCAGGCGTTCGACGAGGCGCTGGGGCGGCGTGGCGCGCTGCAGGCGGTCGCGCTCACCGACATCGTCACCCAGCTGCGGGCGCTGCTGGAGCTTGCCCGGCAGGAGGAACCCGATCCGGCCAAGGTGCACCTGCTGTTGCACGGTCTGGTCGGCAGGTTCTCGGATCTCGCGGACAACGCGCAGGCGTTCATGGGGTCCTTGCAGCGCTCGATCGATCTGCACGACGTGGACGTCGACGCGTTCCGGGCCTACAAGGACCAGTTGATCGACTACCTCGAACGGTTCATCAAGGACCTGGTCACCACGGGTGCGGAGATCGCCGGTCTGGTCACCGAGATTGATCACGCCGATGCCGGGCGGCTCCTCGCGATGGCGGCGAAACGCGAGGCAGAGGACGCGGCGCCTGGCGCGGACCAGGAGCGCCAAGAGGAGTTCGAGCGCGGGCTCGCGTTGTGGCAGGAACGGTGGCTCGGGTTGCGTCAGTGGTTCGTCAGCGAGCCGCAGCATCCGAGTCAGGCCAAGTTGCTGCGGGCACGGGCGCGGGCTGCGATTCCGGCGCTGTTGCAGGTGGTGTCGGCGCTCAACGAACGCAGGGCCGGGCGGTCGGATCGGTCTGCGGACTTTCGGACGTTGGCGCGGTGGTTCGCGCAGGCGCCGGACGAGGCCACGATGCATCGGTTGTGGCGGGCGGCTTTCGGGCTGTCGTCAGCGCGGCATCTGACGGTCGACGCGGACACGCTCGCTGAACGGGAGGAGCAGCCGGTTGCTCCGAGCACGCCGTGGTTCGACGCGCCGCCGTTGCTGATCAGCCCGCAGCTGCGCAAGACCGGTAGTTATGAGCGGCGGGGCAAGCCGAACAAGATCGTCGATCGGACTGAGCAACGCAGGGTTCTGGCGGAACGCGCTGCGCGGCAGGCTGAGGAGACCGAGCTGGCGCGCAGGCGGTTGGTGACGCATCGGCCGACGCGGCTGAGTGAGGTCGGCGCGCTGGATCCCGCCGAGTTCAGGCTGTTCCTGGGGCTGCTCGGGGACGCGCTCTCCGCGCGCGGGCCTCGGCAGAAACACGTCTCCACCACCACTTCCGACGGCACGTTGGAGATCAGGTTGACCGCGCTCGACGAGGGCACCGCAGAGATCCGCACACCGGATGGGATGTTCCGCGGGCCGGACCACGTCATCGAGATCATCGACCTGACCGCGGCGGAGCCCGAGGAGTGGTCGGCGTGACGCGGTCACTGTCGGACGCGCTCAGTGCCTCGCACGTCGACGATCGGAGGAAGGCAGCGAGGGCGTTGCTGCGGCGGCCGTTGCTGCGTGCGAGCACGCAGTCCGACGAGTACCGGCTGGTCCGCAAGCACGAAACCGAGCTGCGGGCGTGGTTCGACCTCAACACCGGCTGGCGGTTGATCGTCGACAGCGAGGTCGCGCGGCTGGTGAAGGTCGCCGCGACCGCGGACGACGCCAGCCATCCGGCCAGGGACACGCGGTCGAAGCTGCCGTTCACGCGCCGGCGGTACGTGTTGACGTGCCTGGCGTTGGCGGCGCTCGAACGGGCCGACGCGCAGATCACGCTGGGGCGGCTCGCGGGAAGTGTCGTGATGGGGGCTGCCGATCCCGAGCTGGGCATCGACTTCACGCTGACCGGTCGCGAGGAACGCGCTGACCTGGTCGCGGTGACCAGGTTGCTGCTCGATCTCGGTGTGTTGAGCAAGGTCGCGGGTGAAGAGGACGCCTTCGTCCGGGACACCGGCGACGTGCTGTACGACGTGGAACGCCGGGTGCTGGCCACGTTGCTGGCGACCAGGCGTGGTCCGTCCACAATGGACGAGCTTGATCTGGACGAGCTCACGAGCGATGTCGTGCCGGACACCGACGAGCTGCGCAACCGGGCGATCCGCCATCGGCTGACGCGCCACCTGCTGGACGAACCGGTGCTCTACTACGACGAGCTGGACTCCGACGAGCTCGCCTACCTGACCCGGCAGCGTGCCGCGCTCACCCGGCAGGTCAGCGAACTGACCGGGCTGGTCGCCGAAGTCCGTGCCGAGGGCATCGCGATGATCGACCCCGCGGACGATCTCACCGATGTGCGCATGCCGGAGAGCGGCACGGAGGGTCACGTCACCCTGCTCGTCGCGGAACACCTTGCCGCGCAAGTAGAAGTGCGCATCAGCGACCTGCACGACCGTGTGCGCGCGCTGGCACAGGAGCACAGGTCGTACTGGCGGCGCAACGCCACCGAACCTGGTGCCGAGGAAGAGTTGGTCGAGCAGGCCCTCACCCGCCTCACCGCTCTGCACCTGGTGAGCCGAGTCCACGACCACGTCCGCGCACGGCCTGCGCTGGCCCGCTACGCGCTCGCCGAACCGACCATTACCACCACGAGGTGACCGACGTGCTGCCCCATCCCGCCCGCGATCGCTGGCAGCCGCTGCGTGCCGGACTGGTCGACCTCTTCTACTACGACCAGGAGGAGTTCCGGTTCCGCGACGGGCGTTTGTTGTTGCGCGGCAACAACGGCACCGGCAAGTCCAAGGTGCTGGCGCTCATGCTGCCGTTCCTGCTGGACGGCGAACTGTCACCACATCGGGTGGAACCCGACGCCGACCCGAAGAAACGGATGGAGTGGAACCTCCTGCTCGGCGGTGCACACCCGCATCCCGAACGGCTCGGTTACACCTGGCTGGAGTTCGGCCGGATCGACGACGACGGGACTGCGGAGTACCGCACGATCGGGTGCGGGCTGAAGGCGGTGGCCGGGCGTGGCATCGCGCGGCACTGGTTCTTCGTGACGTCCCAACGGATCGGGCAGGACCTGTCGCTGGTCGACGCCACGAGCACCGCGCTCGCGCGGGACCGGCTCGCCGACGCGCTCGGTGAGCACGGCACGGTCTACGACAAGGCGCGGGACTACCGGCGTGCGGTGGACGAGGCGCTGTTCGGGCTCGGGGAACAACGCTACGCCGCGCTCGTCGACCTGCTGATCAACCTGCGCGCGCCGCAGTTGTCCAAGCGTCCCAACGAGAAGGCGTTGTCGAACGCGTTGACGGAGGCGCTGCCTCCGTTGGACCAGGCGGTCATCGCCGATGTCGCGGAGGCGTTCCGCAGCCTGGAGGAGGACCGGGACGCCCTCGCCGCGATGACGGAGGCTCGTGACGCGGCGGAGTCGTTCCTCGGCCACTACCGGCGATATGCCCGCGTCGCATCACGTCGGCGCGCGGCACAACCGCGCAACGCCCAGTCCAAGTACGAGCAGGTCAACCGGGAGCTCAGCGCCGCGCAGGAAGCACATTCCCAGGCGCAGCGAGCACTCGATGCGGCTGAACAGCAACTCGACCAGCTCGACCAGCACGCGGCACGTCTGAGGGCCCGCGACGAGGCGTTGCGGGCGAGTCCCGAGATGCGCAGCGCACGAGAGCTGGACCGGGTCGCGCAGGAGGCGCAACGGCTCAAGCGTGAGGCAGGCAGGCTCGCGGCCGAGGCCACCAGGGCGGCGGACACCGTCGGCTATCGCACCGCGCTGGCAGGCGAAGCGGCCGCGATCCTCGGCGAGGCAACGGAGGCGTTGGAGGGCTGCCGCTCGGTGGCAGCCGAGGCGGCACGGGCGGCGTTGCTGGACGAAGCGGTGCTGACCGACCGCGCTGAGGCGGATCGTGCGGCCGAACGTCAGCACCGGGCGGTCCGGCACGTCGACGGTCTGCTCGCGTCCGTCGACGAGGCCAGGACGAAGCTCGACCAGGCAAGGCTGCGGGTGGACGAGCTCGCGGCGGAGGCCGACGCCCTCGCCGAACGCCGCACCGAAGCCGCCGAGATCGTCGAGGCGCAGGGCCGGGCGCTGGTGAGCGCGGTTCGCCACCATCTGGCCGCCACTGTCGAGCTGCGTGCCGAGGTGCCCGCCGAACTGGACCTGTGGGTCGAGACGCTCGACGGGCCGAACCCGGTGAAGACGTCGGTGGACACGGCCGGGCACGCGGCGAGCGCAGCGCTGGCGGACGCCGAGGCCGACACGAGGACGCGTGAGGCCGCCGCCCGACGCCGTGGCACCGACCTGAACGACGAGATCACCAAGCTGGAGGCGGGCGAGGACAGCCTGCCGCCGGTGCCGCACACCCGCCGCGCGAGCCGCGACGACAGGCCGGGGGCGCCGCTGTGGCAGCTGATCGACTTCACCGACGAGCTGCCCGACGACCAGCGGGCGGGACTCGAAGCCGCGCTGGAGGGTGCGGGGCTGCTGGACGCGTGGGTGACGCCGGACGGCGAGCTGATCTCTCCGGACACCGAGGACGTCTTCCTGCGTGCCGCCACGGCCGAGCCGGCGAACCTGACCTCGGTGCTGCGAGCGGACGACCAGGTCAGCGCAGTTCTCGCCACCATCGGCCTCGGGAGCGGAACCAACTGGGTCGACCTCACCGGCCGGTTCCGCGTCGGCGTGCTCGAAGGCGCGTGGCACAAGCCCGCGGCGGAGTTCATCGGACGCAGTGCCCGCGAGGCCGCCCGGCTGGCGAGGCTCGCCGAGCTGCGCGCCGAGCTCCTTGCGGTACAAGAGGAACTCGCTGCGCTCGCGGCCGAGCAACACACCCTGCGCGAACGACGTGCGGCCCTCGCCGCCGAGATCGCGGCCTGCCCGGACGACACAGCGCTGCGCAAGGCACATGCGGAGGTGCACGCGATCGACGGCGAGCAACGGCGGCTCGCCGAACGCCGGGGCATCGCCGACGACCAGCGCACCAAGGCCGTCGCCGCGTTCGACACAGCGCAGCGCCGGCTCGTCGAGGAAGCCGCCGAGGTGGGTCTGCCGGCCACCCGTGACGAGCTGAAGACGGTGTCGGAGGCGCTGGCCGAGTACCGCGTGGCCATCACCGCCCTCTGGCCGGCGCAACGACGGCACAGCGACGCGATCCGCGACGACGAGCGTGCTCGCGCCGAACTCACCACCGCCACCGAAGACCACGCCACCCGGCAGGAACAGGCGACCGAAGCGGTGTTGGCGAGCGAAGCGGCCGCCGAACACCACGAGACCCTGGCCGCGACCGTCGGTTCCGCGGTGGCCGAGCTGCAACGACAGCTCGACGAGGTGGCGGAGGCGATGAGGCGGTGCGGCGACGATCGCAAGGCCGCGGACGTCCGCCGCACGGACGCCCTCACGAACCGGGGCAAAGCCGAGGGGCAGCTCGAGAGTCTCGACACGCAGCTGGAGGAGGCGACGGCGAGCCGTGCCGAGGCGGCGGAAGCCCTGCGGCGCTTCGCGACGACCGGGCTGCTCGGGGTGGCACTGCCTGACCTGGACACGCCCGATCCCGCTGTGCCCTGGGCTCCGGACCCGACGGTGCGGCTGGCACGGCTGATCGATCGCGAACTCACCGACCAGGCCGACGACGACCAGACGTGGGAACGGGTCCAGCGCAAGGTCAACGACGAGCTGAAGGCGTTGATGGACACGCTGTCGCGGCACGGGAACTCGGCCACGGCCCGGCTGCTCGACGACGGCATCGTCGTCGACGTCCTGTTCCAGGGCCGCACCACGAGCACGCCGGAGCTCGCCGAGGCGTTGCGCGTGGAGGTGGCGGACCGCGGCCGGATCCTCGACGAACGTGAGCGCGAGATCCTGGAGAACCACCTCGTCAACGAGGTCGCCAGCACTCTCCAGGAGTTGATCTTCGCCGCGGACCAGCAGGTGGCCAGGATGAACGCCGAGCTGGACGAACGCCCGACCAGCACCGGCATGCGGCTGCGCCTGAGGTGGCTGCCGGTCGAGGACGGCCCGGCCGGGCTCGCCACCGCTCGTGAACGCCTGCTGCGCCAGACCTCCGACGCCTGGTCCGACGAGGACCGTTCGGCCGTGGGCGAGTTCCTCCAGGCCGAGATCGCGAACGTGCGGTCCCGCAACGCATCGGGCACGTGGCTGGAGCACCTGACCGAAGCGCTGGACTACCGCAAGTGGCACCGGTTCGTCATCCAGCGCCACCAGAACGGCCAGTGGCGGGCCGCGATCGGTCCGGCTTCCGGTGGTGAACGGGTGCTGACGGCTAGCGTGCCGTTGTTCGCCGCGGCTTCCTCCCACTACGCCTCCGCGGGCAACCCGCACGCACCGCGGCTGGTGACGCTGGACGAGGCGTTCGCCGGCGTCGATGATGACTCGCGGGCCAAGTGCATGGGTCTGCTGGCGGCGTTCGACCTGGACGTGGTGATGACCAGCGAACGCGAGTGGGGCTGCTATCCGGAGGTGCCTGGGCTGGCGATCGCCCAGCTGTCCCGCACCGACGACATCGCGGCCGTGCTCGTGACGCCGTGGGAGTGGACCGGCCACCGCAGGATCAGGGTGGCCACCGGATGACGAGACTGCACCGGCTGCTCGGCGGCGACGAGCTGGCCTGGCTCGTCGCTCGGGTCCGCAAACGTCTCGAACGCGGCGAGCCGCTCGACATCACCGTGACCCTGTCGAACGCGACGGAGGCCCAGCGCCAGGCCGTGCACCGCCTGCTCGGCCGTGCAGCACGGCCAGGCCGGGCGTTGAGCGTGTCGTTGCCCGCGGTCGACGACACGCTCCGCCGGTCGGGCGCGCACCCGGACGGCCTCGGGCCGGCCGTGCTCGAGCTGACCGGACCGCTTCCGGTCGCGGTCGACGTGGAAGCCGTGTGGGACCGCGCGTTCGCGGAACTGACAGATCCGCGCTTCGCCGAGTGGGCCCTGTCGTTGCGCGCCAGCGGCGTGGTGAAACGCCTCGCCTCGGCTGCTCAGGCGGCTGACCTGCTGGCCGCGTTGAACGTCGTCGTCGGGAACCTGCCGTCCCCCGGTGAGCCGATCGGCCGGTTCGCGGCGCGCACAACGGGCGACGCACACGCCTTGGACGACGACCGGCCGTTGGCGACACTGGCGCTGCGCGCCGCCCGCCTCATCTCCGGTCTGCCCGACGGCAGCGGTGCGGAATGGCGACGTGAGGTCTGGGCGTCGGTCGGCCTGATGCGGGACGAACTGTCGACCACGGTCATCGCGCTGGGGCTCACCGGCCACCCCGGCCTGGAGGCGTGGCTCGGTCAACCGGTGCACCTCACGCTGCGCCAGCTCGTTCGCGATCCCCCGCGCCTCGCCGCGCCGGACGTCTTCGTCTGCGAGAACCCCGTGGTCGTGGCGACCGCGGCCGATCAACTCGGTCCCGCGTGCCCGCCGTTGATCTGCACCAGCGGTCAGCCCAGCGCCGCCGTGATGCACCTGCTCCGGCTGATCGTCTCCGCGCGGGGCACGCTGCGCTATCACGGCGACTTCGACTGGGGCGGCATCCGCATCGCCAACGTGCTGCACGACCGCGTGCCCTTCACACCGTGGCGCTTCGACACCTCGTCCTATCTCGCCGCGGGCGACATCGGCAGACCACTCGGCGGTGTGCCGGTCGAGGCTCGCTGGGATGCCGGCTTGGCATCCGCGATGAGCCGCGTGGACCGCCGCATCGAGGAGGAACTGGTGCTGGATGATCTTCTGAGCGACCTGTCGGTGTGACCGGCCGTCCGCCGTGTCACCCGAAAGCGCTACAGCGACCAGCTACGGTGGGCCACGTGACGAAGTCCCACGGGGTGCCCGCGGACCTGTTCCGCTTCACCACGACCGTCGACGCGGAGCTGCACACCGCGGTGCTGCGCGTGTTCGGGCTGGCCAACGCGCGCCTGGAGACCTCGCTCAGCCCCGATGACGTGCAGCAACGGCTCCGGGACGCGGGCTGGGCCGAACAGGTGACGGACGAGGAGCTGACCGGGTCGCTGACCAAGCTCCGCAAGTGGGGGCTGCTCGACAGCGCGCAGCAGCGGTACGGGCTGACGAAACTGGGCGAGGCCGCGTTCGCCGGCGTGCAGCACGCGCTGGAGACGCTGACCGGGAGCGGTGCGCTGCAGACCGCCGTGCTCGACGCGATCGCGGACCGTCTTGATGAGCTGCAGACCACCGACGACAGGCGCACGTTCACGGCGTTGATGGAGCTCGAAGGCCATGTGCAGACGTTGACCACCAACACCACGCGGTTCAACGCGGACTTGCAGCGGCTTCTGCGGGAAGAGCACGACCTCGCCACGTTCCAGGACGTCAAGCGCACGACGATCACCTACCTGCGTGACTTCATCAGCGACCTGGATGCACGCAAACAGCGCATTCGGGACGCCATCGGCGCGATAGACCCCAAACTGCACGAACGCGCACGCAACGGTGCTGACTTGCTCAAGGACGAGCATTGGCTCGATGAGCGCGCGAAGAACTGGAAGAGCCTCAAGGCGTGGTTCCACGACACGCCGTCGAAGGCCGACGAACTGCAGGACGTGGCGCGGAAGGCGATCGTCCAGCTGCTGAGGGTCCTCGACCGAATCAGCGAGCAGCGGAAACGCCCGACCAACACCGCGGCCGACTTCCGGGCGCTGGCGCACTGGTTCGCCCGGACGGAGACCGAGGACCAGGCGCACGAGCTGTTCAACGCCGCGTTCGGCCTCCACCCCGCGCGGCACGCCCACCTCGCGCACGCCGACGGCGAGCTGATCCCGAGCGCCGAGCCGTGGCACAACACGCCGCCGGTTCCCCTTTCGCCTCACCTGCGCGCCACCGGCAAGCAGGAGCACATCGGCAGCACGGGCAAGGTCCGCGACGTCGACGAGGTCCGGCGCAACCGCCGCAGGCAGGCGCAACGGGAGCGCGAAGAGCTCGAACACGCGTGGCAGCTGATCCAGACGGACGGGGCGGTGCGGCTCTCGACGCTGAGGGAGCTCGACCACGACACCTTCCACCGGCTGATCGACCTGGTCGGCCGCGCGCTCGGCAGCGACCCGGACAGCACCGGCACGCGCACGGCCGTCACGACCGACGGACGGATGCTGATCAACCTGCGCAACGCCCGCGGCTGGGCCACCATCACCACCCGGAAGGGCACGCTGAACGGGCCCGACTACGTGATCGACGTGCAGAGCCGATGAGCAGGATCGGGAACCAGCTCGCCCGGCTGGAGAGCGAGGAGGTGGCGCGTGGCGTCCGGCTGCTGCTCGCCCGGCCGTTGCTCGCCGCCGTGCACGACCCCGACGGGTTCGACCTCATCCGGCGGCGACGTGAACCGATCGTGAAGTGGTTCGACTACTACTGCGGCTGGAAGGTGCACGTCGAGCCGCGTGCGGGGTACGCGCGGCTGGTCAAGACGACGCAGCGGCCCGACCGCACGCGGCCCGCGCCCGGCTTCGACCGGCGGCGGTACGTGCTGTTGTGCCTCGCGTGCGCGGAGCTGCTCAGCACGACGACGATCACCGTGGACGCCCTGGCCGAACGCGTGCAGCAGGCGGCCAGGGCCGAGGACCTGCCGCCGTTCGACCCGAGCCGCCGCGCCGACCGGGTCGCGTTCGCCGAGGTGCTGGTCTTCCTCGAACAGCAGGGCGCCGTGGAGAGCGACGAGACGCGTCTGCGCGCGGATCCCGTGATCATCACCCGGCTGCTGGCGGCACCGGCGTCGCCGTCCACTGTGGACAGCATGGAGGACCTCACGCACGAGGCGCGGTACGAGAGCGCGCACCGCAGTCTGTGGCAACGGCACTCCGTCATGCGCAGGCTCATCGACGACCCCGTGGTGTACCGCGACGACCTGACGGCGAGCCAGCTCGCGTTCCTGGCCTCCCCCACCGGGCGCAAGATCGTCCAGACGGGTGTCGGGCTCGCCGGGTGCACGTTGGAGGAACGCGCCGAGGGTTTTCTCGTGGTCGATCCCGACGCGATCGCCACGGACACGAGGTTTCCGGACGACGACAGCCACGCGAAGGTCGCCGCGTTGTTGTTGCTCGACCGGTTGGCACGAGGTCCGGCAACGACGGAAGACCTCGTCGAGGAGACACGCGAGCTGCTCACGAAGTTCCGCAACTGGGCCAAGGCCTACCAGTCGGACGGTGGCGCGGGACGGCTCGCGGCGGACGGGCTCGCGCTGCTGGAGGCGTTCGGGCTCGCGCGCACGGAGAACGGCACCGTTCGCAGGCTGCCCGCCGCAGCCAGGTACGAGGAGCTGCATGACTGACCGGTGGCAACCCAGCCGCGCCGGGATCATCAACGTCTGGCGCTACTACGACGAGATCTTCACGTTCCACCAGGGCAGGCTGCTGCTCAGGGGTCCCAACGGCACGGGCAAGTCGAAGGCGCTCGAACTGCTGCTGCCGTACCTGTTCGACGCGAACCTGCGCCCGCACCGCCTGTCGACGTTCGGCAGCGCGGACCGCACCATGCACTGGAACCTCATGGGTGAGGGCAACCAGGGCAGCACCCGCGTCGGTTACGTGTGGCTGGAGTTCCAGCACGGCGACGAGTGGTTCACGTGCGGTGCGCGCCTTCAGGCCACCACGAACACCTCGAGCGTCGGCGCCACGTACTTCACCACCAGCCAGCGCGTCGGGGATCTCGCCCTCGTCAACGAGTCCGGCCGTCCGTTGACCACCACCGACCTCATCGCGGCGATAGGTGAGCACGGCGTCGTGCACGCCTCACCGGCCGACTACCGCCACACGGTGCGCACGACGCTCTTCCCCGGCGTGACCGAGCAGCGGTACGACTCGTTGATCACCGCACTGCTGCAGCTGCGCACGCCGAAGCTGTCCGAACGGCTCGATCCGAGCGTGCTGTCCTCGTTGCTGTCCAAGGCGCTTCCGCCGCTGGACCAGTCGGACCTCGCCGAGATCGCCGAGGGTTTCGAACGCCTCGACCGGCACCGCGAGGAGCTGCGGCGGCTCGACGAGGAGATCGTCACGGCCGAACGGCTCGCGGACATCCAACGGACCTATGCCCAACGTGTGCTCGGTGCGTCCGCATGGGCGTTGTCTTCGTCTTCTGAGCATCTCGAAGACATGACGCGTGCGGCGCGGATGAGCGAACGGCGTTATCAGCGCCAGGTCACGCTGGCCGACGAGGCTTTCGAGCAACTGGCCGCGCTGGGCCGGGAGGCGAGCGCGGTCGACGCCGAGATCGCCGGGATCTCCGACCTGCCCGCGTACCAGGAGGGCAAGCAGCTCGACCTGTTGCGGCAACAGCATTCCGCCGCAGTGCAACGGTCGGCCGATGCCGCCGCGCACGCCACGAAACTGCGCGCACGGGCCGTTGCGGACGAAGAGGTGGCCGCGCAGGCCAAGGCCGATGCCGCCGCACACGCCGATGCGGTGCGGCATTCTGCCTCGGCGGCCAAGGAAGCAGCAGAGCGCGCGGGCATGCCGTCGGTGTTCGCGGAGATCGACGCGGACGCCGACGCGCGGTCGGCCCGTCAGCTGCTCAGCGCCGCCGTGGACACGCAGTTGGCCGAGATCAACGCGGTCATGCGTGCCGTTGCCGTGCACGAACGGGCGGTCGACGCACGGGAGGCCGCACGCCAACGGCTCGACGAGACGCGCGAAGAGCTCGACTTGGCCGTGGAAGCGGAAACCGCGGCGCAGCAGGCGTTCGAGCAAGCGTTTGCGCGGTTCGGCGCCGAGTTCGAGACGTGGGCGCACGGCTGCACCGAGCTGCGCGTTTCCGAACACGCCGAGGTGGTGGAGGCCGCCGCCCTCGCCCGCGAGGAGTTCAGTGCCATCGAGGCACGCCTCCACGAGACGCGCTCGGCGTTGAACGGCCAGCTCGCGCAGTACAACGCCATCCGCGAGAAGCTCGCCAACCAGGTCGATGTGCCGCCGCCCGCGCCGTACACCCGTGACACGGAGTACCGCTCATCTGCCGTGGGCGCTCCTTTGTGGCGGCTGGTGGACTTTCGCCCAGGCACGCCACCGGACGTGTGCGCCGCCGTCGAGGCCGCCCTCGAAGCATCGGGCCTGCTGGACGCGTGGCTCACGCCGAGCAACTCGTTCGGCCTCTCCGACCGGGACCGCTTCGCCGAACCGCTGCTGGGCGGCCCGGCCCCCGGCCGCACCCTGCTCGAAGTGCTCGTCACCGACGACGAACGCGCCTACCGGTTGTTGGAAGGCATCGCGTTCGGTGAGACGGCGACGGGCCACACAGCGGCCATCGGCGCCGACGGCACGTGGCGCCTGGCCAACGCGCACGGCCGCTGGACCAAACCTGTCCCGGCCTACATCGGCGCCGACTCCCGCCACCGCGCGCGGGCCGGCCGCATTGCCGAGCTCACCGGTCTGATCGAGCAGCTCGCCACCGATCTGGCCGGGGTGGACGCCGCGCTGTCGCAGATCGCCGTCCGCCGCGCGACGCTGGCCGGTGAGCTGGCAAGGCAGCCCTCGACCGACCCGGTGGAGGTCGCCGAGGAGCAGCGGACCAAGGCGCAGTTGCGGTGTGCGGCCAGGAAAGACGCCGTCGCCGCCGCTGCCCGCCGGGTGTCCGAAGCGGACGCCGCCGTGGCCGAGACGCTGCGTCTCGTCAGCAACGACGTCACCGTGGACCTGAGCGCCGTTGCCGCGTTCCGCACTGCGGGCCACCTTTGGCTCGACGACCGCCACGACGCGTTCGCCGCCGAAGCTCTTGCGGCTGAAGCGATGAACCGGTCGTCGGTGAGCAACGCATTGGCTGATGAGGCGGAGGAGGCCGCGTCCGCCCGTCAGCAGGAGGCCGCCGACCTCGCCATCACCCTGGAGACCGTCGAACGCTCGGCAGGTTCCGAGTTCCACGCCCTCGACCAGCAGCTCATCTCGTTGCGCACCAAGGCCGTCGAACTGGCCGAGCAACGCGAAACGTTGCAGGACAGGCAAACCTCGCTGGCGCGCACCCTCGGCACGCTGGAGGAGAAGCGCAAGACCGACACCGCACGTGCCGCGGAAGCCACGGCGCTGCGGGACGCCGCCGAGGCCCGGCACCGCCGCCTGACCAGCGGTCACCTGCCCGCCGATGCCGGCGAGGTGCCCGACGGTCCCGTCGACACGATGCTGATCCGCGACGCCGAGTCCCGCCTGAGCCGTGCTGTGCACCAGGCCCAGCAACAACTCGCCGGCCGCATCAACCTGTCGCTCGACCTCGACGACGACGTCACGGTCCTCAGCGCAACGGTGGACGGCACGCGCATGGGCGCGCACGCGTTGCTTCAAACCCTGCAGGCCGAACGCGAACGCATGCGCACACACATCACCGACGGCGAACGGGACCTGTTCGACCAGACGCTCACCGGTGACACCAGAAGGCACATCGCCCAACGCATCCAGGGCGCGTCCGAGCTCGTCGAGACGATGAACCAACGCCTGGCGCGCGTCCAGACCGCGTCCAACATCCGCGTGCAGCTCGACTGGCAGGTGGACCCGCAGCTACCGCTGGGCACCCGAGAAGCCCGCGACCTCCTGTTGCGCTCGGACCTCGATGCCGCAGAACGCGCTGCGCTGCACCAGTTCTTCCGCGAGCGCGTGGAAGAGGCACGCGCCCACGACACCGCGACGGGCTGGGAACAACAACTCGCCCAGGTGCTGGACTACACGACGTGGCACCAGTTCGTCGTGAAGGTGGACCGCGGCGAGGGCTGGGTACCTGTCACCAAACGCGTGCACGGCGCGTTGTCCGGTGGTGAGAAGGCCATCGTGCTGCACCTGCCGTTGTTCGCCGCGGCTGCCGCGCACTACCACGCCACCCCCACCGCACCTCGCCTGATCCTGCTGGACGAGGTCTTCGTGGGCGTCGACGCGACCAACCGCGGCCAGCTGCTGGAGCTGCTCGTCGCGTTCGACCTGGATCTGGTGCTCACCTCGGACCACGAGTGGTGCGACTACCAGGAGCTGACCGGCATCGCGATCCACCAGCTCACCACCGGGACCGACGGCGACGACGCCGTCACGACCGTGCGCTTCACGTGGGACGGCCACAGCCTCAAGGGTGATGACTGAACAAGGCCAGGAGTTCGCGCTGCTCGTCGTCGAGAGGGAACGCCGGGTTGTGCCGCGGATAGATCTCCGCGGCCTCCCACAGCTGTGCGCGCACACTCGACGCGATGCCGATCTTCAGGCCACGCGCCCGTAGATCCGCGACCACGGTTGCGGCGTCGAAGAGGTGAACGGCGTCGACGACCATCGGCCGCACGTCGGCGGCGACCCTCGGGCCGGTCAGCACGAGGTAGCGGTCCGGCCCGTTCTCGCGCAGGTCAAGCAGGTTGTCCCGGCTCAGGTACCACCTGATGTTCACGGGCGTGCCGTCCGCGAACCGCCCGTCGACGCCCTTGGCCGAGTGCTGGTCCAGCTCGATCCCGAAGACCTGGGCCGCGATCCAGTCCCCGAGGTGGCCGGGCAGCGCGGGGCGCCGGATGCAGGCGGACAGCGCGGCGTCGATGCGGTTGCGCGCCCGGACCAGCTCGGCCACCCGCGGCACGTCGCTCATCGCCGTCCCCCGGTGAGTTCCGGCAGCGCCAGGTCCACCCCGAGCAGCGACGCGACCAGCCGGAGGTCGTCCTCGTCGGCGACCTCCGCCAGCGCCGCGAAGTAGCCGCGGTGCAGCTCCATCACGTCCGCCACGCCCAGCCCGAGGCCGCGTGCCACGTCGAGCAGCTCGTCGAGCGGGAAGCGCCCGTCCAGCACCGCCCGGTCCAGCACGTCGAGGTACTGGTCCTCCCGCGGTGTCCCCGCCCGCGGCAGCAACGGCACGAGCTTCGCCAGGAAGTGCTGCTCTCGCGCGTGAGCGCGGCGGCGTTGCGCGGCATAGGTGCTCACCTGCCGCGGCACGTCGAACTGCACCGGCGCGACGTCACCGACGCGGTCCAGGCATCGCACCAGCAGGCGTGCGGACGCCCGTGCGTTGCGCAACGCGGAATGCACCGCACCGAGTGAACGCGACGACGCGCCGAGGAACCGACCGGCCAGCTCCATCGTGCACAGCCCCGAGGCGGAGAACCCGTAACCCAGGCGACCGAACTCGGCGGTGAGGAACCGCAGGTCGAACGCCAGGTTGTGGCCCACCAGCACCCGGCCGGACAGCCGCGCCGCGAGCTCGCCCGCGACACCGGCGAACTCCGGCGCGCGGCGGATGTCATCGGAACTGATGCCGTGCACGTGCTGTGCGCCGAGATCGCGCCGTGGGTTGACCAACGTGCACCATTCGTCGGTGCGGCGGCCGGACTCGTCCACGTGCACGACGGCGACCTCGATCACCCGGTGGTGGTGGCCGGGTGAGAGCCCGGTGGTTTCGACGTCGACGACCGCGTACCCGTTGCTCATGCCGAAGCTGTCGTTCGGACCCGTGCCTTCCGTTATCAGCTGTCATCCATTAGGGCTAACGCGAGCTCGCCGCGAGCCGTGATGCCGAGCTTCGCGTAGGCGTTCGAGAGGTGGTTGTCGACGGTGCGCACGGAGATCACCAAAGTGGACGCGATCTCCTTGTTCGTCAACCCTCGTGCAGCCAGCACGGCGATCTCCCGCTCACGACGGGTCAGTGCCGGTGCCGACATCAACGCCAACGCGGGCGTGCGCGCGCCCTGGCACATGCTCACCAACCGCCCGTACAACGCCCGGTTGCCGGACGCAGCAGCAGCTTCCGCCGCGTGCAACATCATCCCGGCCTCTTCGAACCGTGCGGCGACTTCTATCAGAGCGCCGGAATCATTGCGCACCAACGCCTCTGCGTGTGCGGCATACACCGGCACGAGCAACCCTGTCGTCGTCGCGGCAAGCTCACGCAGCCGTTCGAGTGCACGATCGGCATGTCCGAGCCGCACCGCCTCGTGCAGCAACAACGCCTCGGCGGCGAGCTCTCCGTGCGCGCGAACGTCCGCCGCCGCCTCGAACGGCGACACACCACCGGCCCAGATTCGCGCGATCCACAGCCCGTAGCGCTGCGGTCGTTGCCCCTCCGGCGCCAGCTGCTCCGCCTCGTCGAGCAGCGAACGAGCGTTGTTGCCCAGCAACGCTTCCACGCACGTGAGCACGCACACCTGCGCGAACGGATGAGCGGGACGTGCCTCGCGCAGCAGCCGGCGGGCCTCCTCGAGCCGACCGGCCGACATCGCGAGGCTCGCCCTCGAGACAGCCCAGGTCGACCGCATGGTGGGCCACTCCACCCTGTTCCGGTGTGCCTGCTCGGCAAGGCTTTCCGCCTTCCGCAGATCACCGTGCAGCGCGTGCACGAAGACCTCCGCGAGCAAGGTCATCTCCGCGCCCAGCGGGATGTCCGGCCGTGCCGGGATGACCGGGAACGGCGGCACGTACCTGCCCTGCACCACGTCGATCATCGCGCGGACCGCGGCCACTTCCGGCTCGTCACCGATGAGCAGGGCGCGCGCCTCGTCGTACTTCCCCGCGTCGTGGAGCAGGACGGCTCGCGCGAGCTCCATGTCGACCATGGCCGCGGCTTCCTCGCTGCGGCCAAGCCCCCAGCCGATGTTCGTCGCACGGATGGCGCGCACTTCCGCTGGGTCGTCGTCGGTGGCGACCATCGCGAAGACGTCTTCCGCCTCCTCCGGACGGTCGGTGAACACCAGCACTTGCGCCAACAGCAGCGCAGCGTCCACACCACCACCGACCGACCAAGCCGCACGTGCGAGTCGTTCTGCCAGAGCAACGCCACCTGTCGCACACGCCAGATGCGCGGCTTTCAGCAGTAGCGCGGGATCGTCTGCTGTATCGCTGTCCAGCCGCAGGACAGCCACGCGCAACGGGTCGTCGAGCACATCAGCCAAATAGCGCTGATGGTTGCGCTTGCGCAGAGGAGGGCACTGCGCGCGCAACACCTCGCCGTACAACGGATGCGCGAGCCTCAGGCCGTCGTCGGACACCGTGACGAGACCGTCCAGCGCCTCGGACGCGGCCAGGTCCAGGGGTTCGCCGAACGCGAGCAGCTCCAGCACCCGGCGTTCCTCGTCCGGCACGGCGGCCAGGTGCGCCTCGATCAGCTCGACGAGCCGCGGCGACAGGGGCAACGCCCCGTCCAACGACCAGACGCCGTCGTGCGCCACCCACCGTGCCGCGAGGTGCATCTCCCGCAGCAGCAACATGTTCCCGGCCGAAGCCGTCCACAACCGGCTGGCGGTACCGCTCTCCACCACGCCGCCCAGCACGGTTTCCAGCACCTCGGTGACCTCGGCGGGACCAAGTGGTTCGAGTTCGATGCGCGGCAGCAGTTCGTCCTTCCAGAGGGCCATCACAGGTTCCGGTGCGCGCTCACCCGACCGCAGTGTCGCCACCACCACGGCTTCTCGGTGCTGCACAAGCATGTGCAACAGGCCCGCTGACGCGTCATCGAGCAGATGCAGGTCATCGACCGCGATAACGCGGCCGCGCAACGCAAACCGTGCGGCGTGCAACATGGCCAGCGGCGAGGGTTCCACCTCAGGCAGGAGAGGGGCCATCACGCCGAGTGGGATGCCGGACATCGCGGACGTCGCACGCAACCGGACGTCACACGCCACCTCGTCCAACAACCGCGTCTTGCCCACCCCGGCCGGCCCGGCGACGATCAGCCCGGCGCCGCGCACCGCACGCCGGACCTCGGCGAGCTCGGCGCCCCTGCCCACGAACGGCCACCCCATCCGGTCAGGCTAGGTGATGCCCGGCGCGAAGATGGGTGATCGTTCACTCAGGCCCCCGAACAGCGCAAACGCCACGCTGAGGCCATGAGCTTCTTCGCAGACCCGACCCCGTACTTCGACCGGTGGCGCGAGCAGGGCCCCGCGCTGATCGACACCCCGGACGGCCGGCGGGCGTGGATGATCAGCCGTTACGACGACGTCGTGCAGGCGCTCAGCCACCCCGGCCTCAGCAGCGCCGTCGTCCCCGGCGGAATGCTGAACCACACCGACCCACCGGAGCACACGCAGCTGCGCAAGCCCATCGCGCGCGCGTTCTCCACACGGCGCGTGGAGGCGCTGCGGCCGCGCATCGAGCAGATCACCAACGAGCTGCTGGACGCGTGGGAGACCGAAGAAGAAGTGGACGTCATCGAGACGTTCGCGTACCCGCTGCCGATCACGGTCATCTGCGAGCTGCTCGGTGTGCCCGGAGAGGACTCCGACGAGATCCGCGCGATCACCGCCGAGCTGCTCGCCCCGGAGACGATGGCGCAGGCCTACGGCAGGTTCGCCGCCTACGTGCAACGTCTCGTGGACACCAAGGAACCCGGTGACGACGTCATCACCGAGCTCCGCGACGAACCGAACCTCGTGAACAACCTCGTGCTGCTCATCACAGCGGGCCACGAGACCACGGTGCACCTGATCGGCAACGGGCTGCTCGCGCTGCTGCGCGATCCCGCCCTGAAGCAGACGTTGCTCGACGACCCGATCCTGGTTCCGGAGGCCGTGGAGGAGTTCCTGCGCTTCGACGGTCCGCTCGCCCTCGGTGTCGCGCGCGTCGCGACATCCGACGTGGTGATCGGAGGCGTGAAGATCCCGCGGTCCTCGGCCGTCACCATCTCGCTGGGGGCGGCGAACCGGGATCCGTCCCGGTACCCGGACCCCGACGTGCTGCAGCTGGGCCGGCACCCGCACCTCGCGTTCGGGCACGGGGTCCACTACTGCGTGGGGGCGCGGCTGGCGCGCGTCGAGGCCGAGATCGCGTTCGGAACGCTTCTCCGGCGTTTCCCGGAACTCGCGCTCGCCGCTGAGCCCGAGTGGCGGGAGTCATTCATCCGAGGCTTGGCGTCATTTCGCGTGCGGCCGAAGCCCTGATCGCTGCTCTGGCCGCCGACAGGTCGTCGACGGCGTAAATCTCGGGGCAGGAGGCGATGACGAGGTCCTTGTCTGACGCAACAGTCAGCAAAGAAACCTTCTCGGTCAACGACTTGGCTTGCCGGACAACTCCCTTGGCGTCGACGCGGATCAACGTGACCCACGTCTCTGACCAGGGAAAGTCGGCGACGGCGCTGGATTTCCGCAGGCCTTCCACATCGAACTCGGCAAATCTGGGCATGCCACCAACATAACGAGTGGAGGTTGCGAAAAGTCAAAGATCACCCTTTCACCGCAATGCCGCCAGCAGATGAGACAGGTTGACACCAACGGCGTCCGCCAACCGGCGCACGACTTCCGGTGCAGGTGCCAACGGGTGGGTGTCGCGGGTGAACGGCAGTCCTTCGCCGCCGGAAAACTTCGATTGCGGGGTGACGGGCGCGAGGATCGGGTAGACGCGCCAGCGCGGCACCTTCGAGTCCGCCATCGCGAGCGTGTTCTCGTGCCACAACATCACGGCGGACTGCCGTTCGTTGCGCGCGAGGACGCAGCCGTAGCCCGTGAGGGTGATCGCGCGCGCGGCCGCCCGCACCGGGTTGCGGAAGTCCCCGTCCACCACCCACACGCCGTTCATGACCTCCGCGTTGAGGCCTTCCGCCTCCAGCGCGGCGAGCGTCTCTGCGTGCTGGTCGTCCGCCGCGGCCGTGGCGAGCTCCACGACCTCCTGCACCTCGGAGGCCGTCACGACGCGCGCACCGGCCTCGGTGGAGGCGTGCAGGAGGCGTTCCACGTAGCGGTCCTCCGCGTAGGCCGCCCACTCCTGCGCCTTCTCCCACGCCGACCGTGCGATGACATCGGCCTCGGAGCCACCGCGCAGCCGTGCGTCCTGCAACAGCTGTGCGAGCACCACGGCGATGACGGAACTCAGCAGGGCGTCGTCGTGTGACTCGTCGTCTTCGGGCACGAGAGCGGTCACCAGGTCGCGCAGATCCGCGCGCCAGCTCTCGTCGCCCGCCCACACGCCGATGGCGAGCAGGTTCAGGTAGTGGTCCGCGATGGCCATCCGCACGAGCAACGGCTGAGATGCCGCCTCACGCGCGTCGCGCCGCGCGTTGACCTTCATCTGCTGCCGTTCCGCGGGATCGACCACGCTCACGCGGATCTTGTCGAGTTCGTCGAGGAAGTCGTCCCACCGGTCCTCCGAAAACCGGGCGAAGACGTCGTCCACCTCATACCTCCAGCTCACAGTCGAGCGACGGACTCGAGTACTCGTCTGGTGCGCGCCACTTCGTGCGCGCGGAACACCGCGGCGCCCGCCACCGCCGCGATCGCCGTCGCGACGAGGGTTCCCTCGACGCGTTCGTGCAGTTCTACGCCGAGGGTCTCCCCGACGAAGTCCTTGTTGGACAACGCCATCAGCACCGGCCAACCGGTCGCCACCAGCTCGTCCGTGTGTCGCACCAGCGCGAGGCTGTGCCACGTGTTCTTGCCGAAGTCGTGTGTGGGGTCGATCAGCACGCTCTTGCGCGGCACACCGAGCGCGACCACTCTCTCGGCGTGCGCGGTCGTCTCCGCGATGACGTCGTCGATGAGATTCGGATAGCTCACCCTATGCGGACGCGTGCGGGGTTTGACACCACCCGTGTGCGAACAGACGTAACCGGCGCCGTACTCCGCGGCGACCTCGGCCAGCTGGGGGTCCGCGCCCGCCCACGTGTCGTTGAGCAGGTCGGCGCCGGCCTCGCAGGCGAGCCTGCCGACGTCCGCGCGCCACGTGTCGCTGCTGATGACGAGGTCGGGGTAGGCCTCGCGCACGCGGGCGATGAACGGCACGACGCGGCGCACCTCCTCGTCGGAGTCGACGAGATCGCCGGGGCCCGCCTTCACGCCGCCGATGTCGACGATGTCCGCGCCCTCGTCGACGACGCGGTGGACGGCCTCCATCGCGACGTCCTCGGCGTAGGTGGCGCCTTTGTCGTAGAAGGAGTCCGGGGTGCGGTTGATGATCGCCATCACCAGCGCGCGGTCGCGGACGACCGTCCGGCCGCGGAAGTGGAGCTCGATCACACCCCGTGTCTACCAGGTGGCCGAAGACCTCGGCACATGGCGGACGTCTCATACTGCCCGGGTGGAACTGGTACAGGCGATCGACACGGCGTGGCAGCGGGGCTGGCTGCCGTACGACGTTCGCGAGATCGTGTCGCGTTCACTCGACGAGTCGGCCACTTCTCTCGTGGTGGACGTGATCGCTTTGTCCTGTTCGCCGCCTGCCTCGTCGACGGTGCACCCGCGGTGGCAGCGCCAGCTGGACGAGATCGGCGCCTCTGTGTGGTGGGACGGCCCGTTGTTGGAGGCGTGGGCGGCGCGTCACATCGAGACGGAGTCCTACGCGTCTCGCACGGCTGCACGGTTGTTGACGTTCCTCCAGAGGTTGCCCGTGTTGCCGCGCATCCTGCCGTTGCCGGGCGACGCTTTGATGTCGGCCGTGCGCGCGGGTGTCGACCCGAAGGTGCTCAACCGGGTGCGCGGGCTGCTCGCGAAGGCCGAGTCGACGTCGTTCGCCGAGGAAGCCGAGGCGTTGTCGGCCAAGGCGCAGGAGCTGATGAACCGGCACGCGCTGGAACGGGCCGTGCTCGACGCGGACCTGCCCGCCCTCGCGACGTCGCGGCGGATGTGGCTGGACAAGAGCTACTTCAAGGAGAAGTCGCAGCTCGTGCACGTGGTGTCCAAAGCGTTCCGCTCCCGTGCCGTGGCCTACGACGGGTTCGGGTTCGTCGCCCTGGTGGGGGACGAGGTGGATCTGGAGAGCGTCGAGCTGCTGTCGACGTCGTTGCTGGTGCAGGCGACGCGGGCGATGGTCGCCGTCGGCGGGCGGGCGTCGAAGGGCAGCGAGGCGCGGTCGCGGCCGTTCCGCAAGGCGTTCCTCGTGGCCTACGCGACGCGGATCGGCGAACGGCTGGCTTCGGCCGCCGACGTCTCCGATGTCTCCGACGAGCGGCTGCTGCCGGTGCTGGCCGACCGGAAGAAGGCCGTGGACACGTTGTTCGACGAGATGTTCACCCGGACGAAGACCTCACGCGTGACGGTGCGGTCGGCGGCCGGGTGGGGTGCGGGCCGGGCGGCCGCGGACGTCGCGGACATCGGGACCGGCCGGAAGACCGTGACTTCGGGTTAAGCTGACGCCGCCGCCCCGCGACCCAGGGTGGTGCACGTCCTTGTTCGGGAAGTCTCTTGCTGTTGCCGCGGTGCTCGCGGTGACCTTCTCCTCGACCGCTTCCGCGTCGTTCTCGCTGCTCAGGCCTCTGACGCGCGGCAACGGCGACTCCACGACGCCGGTCATCAGCGCTGATGGACGCTATGTCGCGTTTCCCTCTCTCGCGTCGAACCTCGTGCACGGAGACCGCAACGGCGTCTCCGACATCTTCGTGAAGGACCTGCGCACGGGCGTGGTGCGGTCGGCGTCGCGTGGCGGTGACGGACCGTCGTTCGACCCGCCCGCGTTGAGCGCTGACGGACGGTTCGTCGCCTTCGTGTCGTCGGCCACCAATCTGGTCGCCGGTGACACCAACGGCGTCGATGACGTGTTCGTGACCGACATGCGCACCGGGCACGTCGAGCGGGTCAGCGGCGGCAACGGTCCTGCGTTCGGTTCGCCGGCCATCAGCGCTGACGGGCGTTATGTGGCGTTCCGGTCCGAGGCGTCGACGTTGGTGGAGGGGGACACCAACGGCGTGGCGGACGTCTTTCTGAGGGACCGGGTGTCTGGTGCCGTGACGCGGATCAGCACGTCGGCTTCCGGCGCACAGGGCGACAAGCTGGCGCTCCACGGCCTGGCGATGAGCGCCGACGGCCGGTTCGTCGTTTTCCCTTCCGCCGCGACGAACCTGGTGCCGGGTGACACGAACGGCAGCGTGGACATGTTCGTGAAGGACGTCGTTTCGGGTGCGGTGGAACGGGTCAACGTGTCCGCTTCAGGCGCACAGAGTTCGTCCTACACGCTGATGCCCGCCATCACGCCCGATGGTTCACGCGTGTTGTTTGTGGCGTGGGGCGACACGTTGGTGCCCGGTGACACCGTGGACACGCCGGACATCTTCATGAAGGACAGGCGTTCCGGTGCGATCACGCGGGTGAACACCCGTCCTGACGGGACGGTGTCGGACGCACAGCCGTATCAGCCGTCGGTGAGCGCGGACGGCCGCTTCGTCGTGTTCTCGTCGCTGGCGTCGAACCTGGTGCGCGGTGACACCAACAACGTGGACGACGTCTTCCTGAAGGACATGCGCACCGGTTCGGTGACGCGGCTGAGCGAGCGCTTCGGCAGGCAGGGCAACGACTTCTCGCTGGCACCGACGATCAGCGCGGACGGCCGCTCCGTGGTGTTCTCCTCGAAGGCGACGAACCTGACCCCCACCCCTTCGAGTGAACTCCTCCTTCACAACCGCATCTGAAGGCCTTCCCCCGCGAAAAACCGTCAGACCCCCTCCCTAACGTCGACCCCATGACATCCACCTACCACAACGAGATCAAGCTCGGCGAGGTCAACTACCGGCTGAGCGCGACGACGGACTCCTCGGAGTCCCTGGTGCTGGACCTGCTGGGATCGCTCGACTCGGGCGAGGTGATCGCGGACGGGCGCCTTCGGCTACCGGTCGAAGGCGCCGCCACGGTCGGCAAGCTCCTGTCCCGCGTCCTGGGCGCCCACACGCGCCTGCGAGGCCGCACGTCCCGCTACGCCAACGCCAACCAGCCCTGGTCCGACGAGCTCGACGCCACCCTGCGCACCACCTGGCTCACCCCGACCGACGACCCCGCTCCCACACTGATCAGGTCCATCGCCGACGACATGCAACGCTCCCCCACGGCCATCCGGGCCCGTCTGCCGCGAGTCGGCTGCGACCCGGACGTCCCCGGCCGCGAACTGTCCCGGGCCGCCGCCACCCTGCTGGGGTCGATGTCAGGGACGACTCAGGGAAAGACCTGATTCGCCGGACCTCGGCCCGGTGGACGCTGGAGCGGCAAGCACCAGAGTCTCAGGGGGTAACAGTGGAAATCGGCGGCTTGTTCACCGCGCTGCTCTTCGGAGCCATCATCGGCGGCCTGGGCCGCCTGGTCGTTCCGGGCAGGCAGCACGTCTCACTGCTGGCCACCATCCTGGTGGGCATCGTCGCGGCCCTCCTGGGCACCGCGGCGGCCACCGTCCTGGGCGTCGCCGACACCCCGGGCATCGACTGGATCGAACTGGCCCTCCAGGTAGGCCTCGCAGCCACAGGCGTGACCATCCTGGCCAACCGCTCCAGGCCCAAACTCCCCCGCTAGCCGACCGGGCAAGGGCGGCACCCGCCGCCCACCCACCGACTCACCACCGGCCCGCAACCCGCGGACCCGAGCCGCCCTGCCCTCCGCCGCTCCCAAGCGCCCGGACCGCACCGCGCCCAACGGGTCCCCGTCCGGCCATACCCACACGCACCCGCGGGAGGCGCGCCGGCTCCGCAACCTCGCACCACCACCCGGCATCACCGGGCATGCGACGCCACGTCCACTGACCGCTGCCACACGAACACCGTCCGCACAGCCCGGCGCCCTCAACGCTTTGGGCATCTGCGCCCCGGCCCGCGAACCCGCGGTGGTCTTCTCCGACGGTCTCTACCAGCTGGAAGACCACACCGCCTTCACCGCCTGGCTGGGTGACGACGAAGGCTGGGCCGACCCGTTCACCCGGCAGTCGATCAGCGACCTGTTCTAGTCAGCAGAGTCGGCAGGATCGGCAGGGGGCCGAAGCGCCAGGTACGCCGGCCGCAGCAGCGAGACGACGTCCGAGCGCCGGACCGTGATCGGCACGCCGTCGAGCTGGTCGAGCACCGCGTCGACGCGCACCTCAGCCGTGGGGTCGCCGAGGGTCAGACCGGACGCGGTCTGCCGCTGCCAGAACGTGTCGAGGCATCGGGTCAGCGGCGGCGCCTCCTCGCGCGCGGCGACGGCCCGCGCTGTGCCGCGCAGGGTGCGGAGGCGTTCCAGCAGGTCCTCGCGGCTGCGGCCGCGCCAGGCCAGGATTTCGAACGGGTCGTTGTCGAACGACTCGGCGAGCAGGTAGCAGGCGGCGGCGAGGTGTTTGCACGGCACTTCCCAGTCGGGGCAGGTGCAGTCCATCGTCAGCTCGCGGGACGAAGCCGGGAAGAGCTGCAGGCCCAGCGACGCGAACAGCGCCTCGATGTCGACGGGCATCTCGCCGGCCAGCAACTTGGCCGCGTACAAGGCTTTGCCGGCCAGCGCGTGCTCGATGCGCTGCCATTCCGGCGCGGTGAACGCCTTGATCGCGATGCGCGCCTTGTACGGGGTGGGGCGTGAGCCCTGCACCAGTGCGATGACCATGCTGGTGGACAAGGACAACGAGAGGACCTGGCCCTGGCGCGCGTAGTTGCGGCCGCGGCTCAGGCGGCCGCCCATGCCGAACGACTCGAGCACCTCGATGAAGCGGCGCGACCACCACGTCGCGCCGATGTCGCCGCGCTTGCTGCGCGCCTTGATGCCGTTGTCCACCTTGATGGTCTTGCCATAACGGGGACCGGACCAGTGTTCACTCACCGACGGCCTCCCCCGACAACGTCAGCAGGTCGCGCAGCTGGGCCGTCGACAGCTCGGTCAGCCAGTTCTCGCCCGCGCCCACGACCAGCTGCGCCAGCGCGCGCTTCTCCTCGATCATCGCGTCGATGCGTTCCTCCAGCGTGCCGATGCAGACGAACTTGCGGACCTGCACGTTGCGGCGCTGGCCGATGCGGAACGCGCGGTCGGTCGCCTGGTCCTCGACCGCGGGGTTCCACCAGCGGTCCAGGTGGATCACGTGGTTGGCGGCGGTGAGGTTGAGGCCGGTGCCGCCCGCCTTCAACGACAGCAGGAACAGCGACGGGCCGTGGGCGTCCTGGAAGCGTTCGACCATGCGATCGCGCGACGCCTTGTTCGTGCCGCCGTGCAGGAACATCACCTCGGTGTCGAAGCGCGCGGCGAGGTACGGCACGAGCATGCTGCCGAACTCGGTGAACTGCGTGAAGCACAACGCCTTGTCGCCCTCGGCGAACACCTCCTCGAGCACTTCCTCGAGGCGCGCGAGCTTGCCGGAGCGGCCGGCGACGCGCGAACCGTCACCCAGGAAGTGCGCCGGGTGGTTGCAGACCTGCTTGAGCTTGGACATCGTCGCGAGCACCAGGCCCTTGCGCTCGATGCCGTCCGACTCCTCGATCTTCTCCAGCATGTCGTTCACGACGGCCTGGTAGAGCGAGGCCTGTTCGGTGGTGAGGTTGCACAGCTGGCGCATCTCGACCTTGTCCGGCAGGTCGCTGATGATGCGCGGATCGGTCTTCACGCGGCGCAGCACGAACGGGTTCGTGATCTTGCGCAGGCGGGCGGCGGCGTCCTGGTCGTTGTGGCGCTCGACCGGGACGGCGAAGCGGGCGCGGAACGTGTTGATCGTGCCGAGCACACCGGGGTTGGCGAAGTCCATGATCGACCACAGCTCGGCCAGGCGGTTCTCGACGGGCGTGCCGGTCAGTGCCACGCGATGGCGTGCCTTGAGCTGACGCACGGCCTGCGACTGGCGGGTGGCGCTGTTCTTGATGTTCTGCGCCTCGTCCAGCACCACGCGGTCCCAGGTGAGGTCGCCGAGCGCGTCGGCGTCGCGGGCGGCCAGCGCGTACGTGGTGAGCACCAGGTCGTGGCTCTCGACGGCCTCCCGCAACGCGTCGCCGTCCAGCCGGTCCGCGCCGTGGTGCACGTGCACGGACAGCTCCGGGGTGAACCGCGCGGCCTCGCGCTGCCAGTTGCCGACCACCGACATCGGGCAGATCAGCAACGTCGGCGGCCGCTTGCCGTGCGCGCGGTTCAACGCTTCGAGCGCCAGCAGCTGCACGGTCTTGCCGAGGCCCATGTCGTCCGCGAGGCAGGCGCCCAGGCCGATCCGGTCGAGGAACGCGAGCCACGCCAGGCCGCGCTGCTGGTACGGGCGCAGCCGTGCGCCGAAGCCCGCCGGCGGCTCGACGGGTTCGAGCTGCTCGTCCGCCTTGCCGGACAACAGGTCCCCGAGCCAGCCGTCGGCCTCGACGGACGTCAGCGGGAGCGGGAGGCTCTCGTCCGCCGCACTCAGTCCACTGTGGAGCATCACCTCCGCCGCGGTCATCTGCCCACCACCGCGTTTGAGGAACGCGAGGCCCGCGGCGAGGCGTTTCTGGTCGACCTGCACCCACTGGCCGCGCACCTTCACCAGCGGCACCTTCGCCCTGGCCAGCTCGGCGAGCTCGGCGTCGGTGAGCGTGTCCTCGCCGAGAGCCAGCTCCCACTTGTAGTCCAAAATGGACTTAAGGCCGATCTCGCTCTCCTTGGCGACGGTTCCGGCCGTGCCACGGCTTTTCGTCGTGAGCTTCAACCCCAGCTTCGTCTGCTGCTGCCACCACGACGGCAACAACACACCGAATCCCGCCTGCGCCAGCACGGGAGCGGCGGTGAGGAACCGGTACGCGCCCTCCGCGCCGACCTCCAGCTCGGCCGGGTGCGCGTCGCGCAACGCCTCGTCGAGGTCCGGGTGCAGTCTGCTCGCCCGCCCGAGGTCGGCCAGCAGGTGCTCCTGCGGTGCCGGGATCCAGCGCCGCAGCACACCGTCGTCCGCGAACCACACCTGCTGCGCGGGCACGAGCACGCTCGGCTCGTCGACGGCCTGCAGCAGGAACTCGATCGCCCACTCGTCCTCGTCGCGCTGCTCGGGCGAGCGCAACCGGAAGCACGTGCGCACCGGGCTCTCGTTGCCCGCGCTGTCGCGCCAGCGGTCCAGCTGTTCGCGCAGGTCGTACAGCTCCACCGGGTCCGCGTCGAACACCGGCTCCCCGGTCAGCGCGGCGAGCCACGCCTCGGCGGTCGTGGCGCGGCCGCGCTGCTTCGGCGCGAGGACCATGCCGTTCAACCGGCTCCTGACCTGCTCGTCGACCGCGGTCGTGAGCGCCGCGCGCACCAGTTCGGCCGGGTCGCTGACGATCTCCTCGCACCTGCACGCCGGCGGCATCGCGGTCTGCAGGGCGGCGAACCGCGCCGAGTCCGTGCCCGACAGCACCGGCACCCACCGCGCAACGGCGTGATCAGGCGCAATCGACGGCAGCACTCGCCCGCGGTCCACCAGATCGGCGGCGAACGCCGCCACGTCGAACACGAACCGCGCGGAGTCGCTCAGCCGCACCTCGGCGCCGGGCTCGGGCTTGACCGTCAGCCGGATCGTGGGTACACCCCACTGCCGCAGCCCGACCTTGCCGCGCTGCGCCCGCCCCGCCGCCAACGGGTCGCGCACCAGCTCCGGCGACGCCATCGGCCCGGAGGAGTAGGACGGCAGCAGCAGCGCCCGTGCGGTCGTCTTGAGCGCTTCCTGCCCGAACGCCACAGCCAGCGACTCCCCCGTCGCCGCGAACGGGTGCGGAGCGTCCCGGCGTGTGCTCTCGCTCCGTGCGGGCAGCGCGGAGTCCTCGGCCCACAGCGCCAGGACGCCGTCGGTCGTGCACAGGCCATGCAGTACGAGCACCTTTGAACCCTATGTGTTCACATTGGCGCCATGGTCGAAGACTCCCCTGTCGTGCTGGACGGTCAGTCCCTCGGCGCCGACGACGTGGTGCGCGTCGCGAGGTACCACGCGCCGGTGGCCCTGCACGCCGACGGCATCGAACGCCTCGAAGCGTCGTGGCGCGCCAGCCAGCGCCTCGTGGTGCGACGACAGGTCTACGGCCGCACCACCGGCGTCGGTGCGAACCGCGACCAGATCATCAGCACCGAGGGCTGGGCCGAGCACGGCCTGCGCCTGCTGCGCAGCCACGCGGGCGGCCTCGGCGGCATGCTCCCCGAGGAACAGGTGCGCGCCATGATGGTCGTGCGCCTCAACCAGCTCCTGGCAGGCGGTGCCGGCGTGCGCAGACCCGTGGCCGACGCCCTGCTCGCCGCCCTGAACAGCAGCTGCTACCCCGGCGTGCACGAGTACGGCGCCATCGGCACCGGCGACCTCACGGCGTTGGCCGAAACCGGCCTGACCCTGCTGGGCGAGCGCTACTGGCTCGGCTCCACGCAGACCCCGGACCCGATCGAGCTCGACTCCGGTGACGCGCTGGCGTTGATCAGCAGCAACGCCCTGACCATCGGCATGGCGGGCCTCGCCTGGCAGGACGCCCACCAGCTCCTGAAGGCCACCCACGTCGTGGCGGCACTGTCGTTCCTCGCGGTGGACGGCGCCGTCGAGGCCTACGACGAACGCGTCCACCTCGGCCGCCCGCACCCGGGTCAGGTGGCGGTGGCCGCCGAAATGCGCCGCCTGCTCGCCGAGCCGTCCCGCCCGGCCGCCCGCGTCCAGGACCCGTTCGGCTACCGCTGCTTCCCGCAGATCCACGGCCCGGCCGTCGACGCCGCCACCGACCTCGGCCGCGTCCTGGACGTCGAGTTCAACGCCGCCGCGGAGAACCCGCTGATCGTCGCCGACCACTTCGGCCCGGAAGACGACGCCGCCTACCACCACGGCGCCTTCCACAGCGCGTACCTGGGCCAGGCGCTGGACCGCCTGCGCCTGTCGATGCTGCACACCGGCCACCTGTCGACCGCCCGCCTGGCCACCCTGGTCGAGCCGAACTTCACGGGCCTGCGCCCGTTCCTGGCCGAGGGCGTGCGCGGCAGCTCGGGCGTGATGATCCTCGAGTACAGCGCCAACTCCGCGCTGGCCGAGGTCCGCACCCTCGCCGAACCCGCGAGCATCGGCAACGCCGTCGTGTCGCGCGGGCAGGAGGAGAACTCGAGCTTCGCGTTCCAGTCCGCCTCGCAGGCCCTGCGCTCGCTGGGAGCGTTCCGGCTGGTGCTCGCCTGCGAGATCGTCGCGGCCGTGCGGGCGTTGCGGCTGCGCGGGGTGCGACCGGAGACGCCGGCGTTGCTGGCCGCGTTCGAGCTGGCGGAGTCGAAGCTCAACCCGGACATGGCGGACCGCCAGCTCAGCCCGGACGTGGAGGTCGCGTCGGGACTGCTGGACGACTTCGCGGCCTGCTAGCTCTGTGATGATCGTTCCCATGAATCTGCTCGCCCACGACGAAATCGGCACCGGCGCACCCCTGCTGGTGGTGCCGGGAGGTCCGCTGCTCGCCCCGTCCTACCTGGGCGACCTCGGCGGCGTCCCGGCTCGGCTGCACCTGCTGCACCTTCGCGGCACCGGCAGGTCAGGACCCGCGGACGCGGCGGAACTGCGCTTCGACCTGCTCGTCGACGACGTCGAGGCCTACCGGGCGCACGCCGGGCTCGACCCTGTGGACCTGCTCGCGCACTCGGCGGGCGCGTCGATCGCGATCCGGTACGCCCTGCGGTACCCGGAGCACGTGCGGCGGCTGGTGCTCGTGACCCCCAGCCTGAGGTCGCTGGGGTTCGCGCCTGATCCCGAGCAGTTGCGGAGCGCGGCCTCCGCGCGGTCCGGTGAGGACTGGTACCCCGCGGTCAGGGACGCGCTGGAAGCCGTGCTGGCCGGGAGTTTCGCGGCTGCGGACTGGGCGGCGCTGGCTCCCTTGTACTACGGCCGGTGGGACGAGGTGGCGCAGGAGCACGCCCGCGCGTCCGACGCGATCCGACTGCCCGACGCGCCTGCTGCCTACTACGCCCCCGGAGCTCCTGTTGCGACGGCGGAGGAGCTGGCGGGGCTGAACGTGCCGGTGCTGATGCTGGCCGGTGAGGCCGACGCCATGCCTTCACCCGCGGCGGTGCGGGAGGCGGCTCGGTTGTTCCCGCGGGCCGATGTGGTCGTGCAGCCCGGGGCCGGGCACTACCCGTGGTTGGACGACGCCGAGTTCTTCCGGAAGGCGATCGCGGACTTCCTGGCCGACTGACGGATTCCCGGCCTTGATCTCCACCTCGGTCGAGCTTTTACGGTGGACGGGACCAAGGTGATCGAGATGGGGGGATGTGGTCGTGATGAGGGCTGTCCGCGTGCACGAGTTCGGTGGACCCGAGGTGTTGCGCGTCGACGAGATTCCCGAGCCGGTGGCAGGTCTGGGACAGGTCGTGGTCGGCGTGGCCGCCGCCGACGTGATCTTCCTCGACACGTTGTTGCGCAGCGGCTGGGGCGGCGAGTTCTTCCCCCGGCACCCGCCCTACGTTCCCGGCGGAGGCGGCGCGGGACGAGTGCTGTCGGTCGGGGAGGGCGTCGATCCGGGCTGGCTGGGCCGTCAGGTGATCGGCCGCGGGCCTGAGGGCTACGCGGAACAGGTCGTCTTCTCGGTCGAGGAGATCGTCGCGGTCCCGGACGGCCTGGGCTCGGCCGAGGCGGCGGCGATGCTCCACGACGGAGCGACCGCGGTGAACCTCGCCGGCCGGGTGAAGATCGAGCGAGGTGACTGGGTCCTGGTGGCGGCGGCCGCGGGCGGGGCGGGCTCGCTGCTGGTGCAACTGCTGCGCGACGCCGGTGCACGGGTCGTTGCGGCCGCTCGCGGCGAACGCAAGCTGGCCCTGGTCCGCGAGCTGGGCGCGGAGGTGACCGTCGACTACTCGCTCGACGGGTGGCAGGACCAGGTCCGGGAGACGGCGGGCGACATCGGCGTGGTCTTCGACGGCGCGGGCGGAGCCCTCGGCAAGGCCGCGTTCGAAACCGTGGCCGACGGCGGACGCTTCGTCACCTACGGCAGCTCCGACGGGTTCGCCGACATCGATCCGGAGGTGGCGAACCGTCGACAGGTGCAGGTCGACAACGTGCTCGCCGCGGCTCCGGACCCGGCGACCGTGCGCGAGCACCTCACGAAGGCGCTCGAACTCACGGCAGCAGGCCGGATCCGCCCGGTGATCAGCGCGACGTACCCGTTGGCGGACGCGGAGAAGGCTCACAGGTCGCTTGAGGAACGCACCACCCTCGGCAAGTCGCTGCTGCTGATCTGACCGGCTCGCGCTCCGGGTTGCGCCGCCATCCCCGGTGCGGCGCAACCCGGTTCGGCCGTCAGCCGCCCGCGACCGAGGGCAGGATCTGGATCTCGGCGCCCGCCGGTAAGGGGGTGGCCGGGCCGGAGAGGCGGCGGCACTCCTCGCCGTTGACGTAGAAGTTCACGTAGCGGCGCAGGGCGGAGCGTTCGTCACGCAGGCGGCGGTCGAGGCCGGGGTAGGTGGCGGCGAGGACGTCCAGGGCCGCACCGAGGGTGGCGGGCTCGGGGACGTCCACGTCGAGGTGGGAGGCGCCGTCGGTCGCGGTGCGCAGGACGCCTGGGATCAGGACCGTCACCTTCACGTCGGGACCACCTCCGGTCGGACCGGCATCACGTCCGACCGATGGGCAGCACCGCTGGCCGCGACACACACGACTCCGGACAACAAGGCCTTCGCGCTCACGCCGGCACCACCGCCGCACGGACCGACATCACGTCCGGCAGGTGGGCGGCCACCTGGTGCCAGGTTTCGCCCTCGTCCGGGCTGGCGTACACCTCGCCCGAGCGGGAGCCGAAGTAGACGCCGGGGGTCGGGGCCGTGTCGGTGCACATCGCGTCGCGCATCACGGCGGTCCAGAAGTTGTCCGGCAGGCCCGCGCCCAGGGCCTGCCAGGTCGCGCCGGCGTCGCGTGAGCGGTACACGCGGCACTTGCCCTCCGGTGGGAAGCGGCGGCCGTCGGCCTCGATCGGGAACGTGAAGATCGTGTCCGGATCGTGCGGGTGGACGACCATCGCGAAGCCGAAGTCGGTCGGGAGGCCGTCGGCGATGGACTGCCAGGTGTCGCCGCCGTCGTCGCTGCGGTACACGCCGTGGTGGTTCTGGGCGTAGAAGCGCGACGGCTCCGACGGGTGCTGGGCCACCTTGTGCACGCACTGGCCGAACTCCGGCCACGGGTCCGGGAAGAAGTACGCCTTGATGCCCTTGTTGCGGGCCTCCCAGGACTTGCCGCCGTCGGCCGTGCGGTAGACGCCGCCCGTCGACATCGCCACCAGGAGCCGGTCCGGGTCGACCGGGTCCGGCACGATCGTGTGCACGGCCTGGCCGCCGAAGCCCGCCGACCACTCCGGGCGGTGCGGGTGGTTCCACAGGCCCTCGACGAACTCGAACGAGCGGCCGCCGTCCGACGACCTGAACAGCGCCGACGGTTGCGTGCCCGCCCACACGACGCCCGGTTGTGAGGCGGGCGCGGGCTGCAGTTGCCACACGCGTTCCAGGGAGGCGTCTTCCACCGGAAACGCGATCGGCGGCGAGGCCGACTCCTCCCACGTGACCCCGAGATCGTCCGAAATGGACACACCGGGGCCGAAGTGCGGTGAGGACACACCGGTCAGCAACCGCAACGGACCGCGTGTGTCGAAGGCGACCGCGTACACCTCCTGCATCGCGTGGTGCGGTCCGTCGACCTCCCACGTGACCCGATCCTCGCTGCGGGCGAGCCACAGCCCCTTGCGCGTACCGATCGCCACGACCACCGTCATCGCAACACAGCCTCCCGGGAAAGATGTGACGCGGAGCACGTTACGCCTGGGGTCCGACAATTTCTGAGCGCGGGAGAAACCCCACGTAGACCCGCAAGTTACTCACTGGTAGCGTCCGAATCACCGAGACGCAAGGAGGCGCCAGTGCTGCTCGACCCGAACCACTACGACCCAGCCCACCTCGACGACGAGACCCGCCGCCTGCTCAGGGCCACCGTCGACTGGTTCGAGGCCCGCGGCAAGCGGCAGCTGATCGCCGACGCGCAGGAGAAGGTCTGGTACACCGAGTTCCTCGACTTCGTGAAGCGGGAGAAGCTCTTCGCCACCTTCTGCACGCCGAGCAGCGTCGACGGCACCAAGCGCTGGGACGCCGCCCGCAACGCCGCGTTCAGCGAGGTGCTGGGCTTCTACGGCCTGCAGTACTGGTACGCCTGGCAGGTCACCGTTCTCGGCCTCGGCCCGATCTGGATGAGCGACAACACCGAGGCCAAGCAGAAGGCGGCCGCCCTCCTCGACAGCGGCGCGGTGTTCGCGTTCGGCCTCTCCGAGAAGGAGCACGGCGCCGATGTCTACAGCACCGACATGATCGTCACGAGGACCGAGGACGGCTACCGGGCCAACGGCGGCAAGTACTACATCGGCAACGGCAACGTCGCCGGCATGGTCAGCGTCTTCGGCAAGCTCAGCGACAGCAACTCCAAGAACGGGGACGAGTACGTCTTCTTCGCCGTCGACAGCCAGCACGAGAACTTCAAGCTGGTCAAGAACGTCGTCGACAGCCAGATGTTCGTCAGCGAGTTCCGCCTCGACGACTACCCGCTGACCGACGCCGACATCCTGCACCGCGGCCCCGACGCGTTCTCGGCCGCGCTGAACACCGTCAACGTCGGCAAGTTCAACCTCTGCACGGCCAGCATCGGCATCTGCGAACACTCCTTCTACGAGGCGATCACCCACGCCCACAACCGGATCCTCTACGGCAACCCGGTCACCGACTTCCCGCACGTGCGCCAGAACTTCGTCGACGCGTACGCGCGCCTCGCCGCGATGAAGCTCTTCGCGGACCGAAGTGTCGACTACTTCAGGTCCGCCGGCGAGAACGACCGCCGCTACCTCCTCTTCAACCCCATCACGAAGATGAAGGTCACGAGCGAGGGCGAGAACGTCATCGACCTGCTCTGGGACGTCATCGCCGCCAAGGGCTTCGAGAAGGACACCTACTTCACCCGTGCCACCGCCGACATCCGCGCCCTGCCGAAGCTCGAAGGCACCGTGCACGTCAACCTGGCCCTGGTGCTGAAGTTCATGCCGAACTACTTCTTCAACCCCAAGGCCTACGACGAGGTCCCGACCCGCCACGACGCGACGGACGACGACTTCTTCTGGCACCAGGGCCCCGCGCGCGGCCTCGGCAAGATCCAGTTCCACGACTGGGAGCCGATCTACACCGAGCACGCGAACCTGCCCAACGTGCGGCTCTTCCACGAGCAGGCCAAGGCGATCAAGACCCTGCTCGCCACCGCCGCGCCCGACGAGGACCAGCAGAAGGACCTCGACTTCCTGCTGAACCTCGGCCACCTCTTCACCCTGGTCGTCTACGGACAGCTGGTGCTGGAGCAGGCCAAGATCACCGGCACCGACGAGCACCTCGTCGACCAGATCTTCGACGTCCTGGTCCGCGACTTCGCCGGTTATGCGACCGCGTTGCACGGCAAGGCCAGCAGCACCGAGCCCCAGCAGCAGTGGGCCGTGCAACAGATCCGCAAGCCGCACGTCGACCAGGCCCGGTTCGACGCCGTCTGGCAGCAGGTCGTGGCGCTTTCCGGCCAGTACGAGATGCGCCCCTGACCAAACGGGACACCAGGGGGCGAAGCCGACAGGTTCCGCCCCCTTGACGCATCGGTTGCACAAACGTTTTCATGGGCACGCCGCCGCCTCCACAGCCACAAGGAGCGCGTGCACGTGGATCACCGCAGATGGCGCACAGCCGCAGTCGCCGCCCTCATCGCAGCCGTCATCACCCCCGAGGCGCAGGCGGCCGAGAAACCCGAACTGGCGCTGACCCCGCCGATGGGCTTCAACAACTGGAACAGCACGCACTGCCGCAACGACTTCAACGAGGAGATGGTCAAGGGCATCGCCGACATCTTCGTGGCCAAGGGCCTGAAGGACGCCGGCTACGAGTACGTCAACATCGACGACTGCTGGGCCCTCCCCGAGCGCAACGAGCAAGGCGACCTGGTCCCGCACCCGGTCCGCTTCCCCAACGGCATCAAGGCAGTCGCCGACTACGTGCACGGCAAGGGTCTCAAGTTCGGCATCTACACCAGCGCGGGCACCAAGACGTGCAACAAGGACGGCGGCTTCCCCGGCGGCCTGAACCACGAGGAGCAGGACGCGAAGCTGTTCGCGAGCTGGGGCGTCGACTACCTCAAGTACGACAACTGCAACAACCAGGGCGTGGACGCGAAGCTGCGCTACACCAAGATGCGCGACGCGCTGAACGCCACCGGCCGCAAGATCGTCTTCAGCCTCTGCGAGTGGGGCCAGAACAAGCCGTGGGAGTGGGCGAAGGACGTCGGCCACCTGTGGCGCACCACCGGCGACATCAGTGACAACTGGAACTCCATGGTGTCGATCGCCAAGCGCAACATGGAGCTCGCCGACTACGCGGGCCCCGGCCACTGGAACGACCCGGACATGCTGGAGGTCGGCAACGGCGGCATGACGGACCTGGAGTACCGCAGCCACTTCAGCCTCTGGTCCATCATGGCCGCACCGCTGCTGATCGGCGCCGACCTGCGCAAGGTGACGCCGGAGACGTTCGAGATCCTGGAGAACCGCGAGGTCATCGCCGTCAACCAGGACGAGCTCGGCGTCCAGGGGAAGGTCGTCCGCAACGAGGGCGGCAACTACGTGCTGGTGAAGCCGCTCAGCAACGGCGACAAGGCAGTGCTGTTGTTCAGCGAGAACGACAGCGCCGCCGACATCTCCGTCACCGCAGCGGAAGCCGGTCTCACCAAGGCGAGCGGCTACCAGGTCCGCGACCTCTGGGCCAGGACCACCACGCACACCGCCGGCCAGATCAGCGCCGCCCTCCCACCGCACGGCAGCGCCATGTTCCGCGTCAGCGCGGCGAAGGACTGGTACCGCTACCCGCCCGCCGTCACCACGGCCGCGACCGGGGAGGTCCTCTACCCCGGCGCGCTGCCGATCGTGCAGCCCGGCAAGTCGGTCACGTACACGACGTCGGTGACCAACACCGGCCGCCTGCCGATCGCCCTGGTCCAGGCGGCCCTCCAGGTCCCCCAGGGCTGGACGGCGAAGGCCACGACGGCGAGCTTCAAGGCGATCCTGCCGGGAGAGAAGACCTTCCGAACCACCTGGCAGGTCACCGTCCCGCAGAACGCCACCGCGGGCAGGTTCGGGGTCAACGCGGCCTTCACCTTCCACAGCCCGCACGAGAACAACCCGGTGACCAGGCAGTACTCCGCGGCGGCGCTGGTACCCGGACCAGCACCGAAGGGTGAGCTGTACGTCAGCGACCTGAAGTGGCTGCGGTCGTCCAACGGCCACGGCCCGGTCGAGATCGACACCACCAACGGCGAGGCCAAGCAGGGCGACGGCGGCCCGATCACCATCCGCGGCAAGGTGTTCGCGAAGGGCCTCGGCACGCACGCCCCCGCGCACATCGAGTACTACACCGGCGGCAGCTGCTCGAAGGTGACCGCGACCATCGGCATCGACGACCGGAAGGTCAACCCGCTGAGCCTGGTCAGCTACCAGGTGTGGGCCGACAACACGATGGTCTACGACAGCGGCCCCGTCGCGGGCACGGACGCCGCGAAGTCGTTGGAGGCCAACGTGTCCGGGGCAACGGTCACGCGTCTGATCGTCACGGACGGCGGCAACGGCAAGTCCTACGACCACGCCGACTGGGGTGATCTGAGGATCACCTGCTAGCCGGGCTCCTGGTAGCGCTCCAAGGCCGCGATCATGAGTTCGAGCCCGAACTCGAACTCATGATCGTGGTCGTAGGTGCCCAGCTCGTCGAGCACCTCGGCGGACAACGGGAACGCCGACGCGTCAACACCTTCGTACGGCGACAAGGCGATCCCGCCGAGCTCCGGCGACGTCGCGGCCTCCCTCATCAGCGTGCCCAGCAAGTAGGACACCATCGCCCGCATCATCCCGACGGCGATCTTGCCCCGGAACCCGGCCTTGTCGAAGTTCGTCAGCGCGGCCTCGATCGTGCGGAACCCCGCCTCGGAGCTCAGCCGCCGCGTCGCCAGCATCACGAACGCACGGGGGTGCTGCCGTGCCAGCTCCCGCACCGCCCGCGCGTGCGCCCGGATGTGGTCGCGCCAGTCGTCGCTGTCGACGTGGTACGGCCGCGCCTCGGCCATGATCCGCTCGGCCGCGAGGTCCACCAGCACGGCCTTGTTCGGCACGTGGTTGTACAACGACATCGTGCCCGCGCCCAGCTCGGCGGCGAGGCGTCTCATCGAGACGGCCTCCACGCCCTCACGTTCGATCAACCGCACCGCCGCATCCACGATGCGGCTGCGGGTCAACGGTTCACGGGATGAGGCCACTGGCGCAGACCATATGACGTGGAGTAGCTTCCCTGCGACGTACGGCGTACGTAGGAGGGTCGGCCGGCATGACCGAATCCAAGGCGCTCAGAGCGCTGCGCGAGGCGATCGTCCTGGAACACATGGAATGCCAGAACGACTTCGACTTCGACACCTCCCTGAACGCGTTCCCGCACCCCAGGTACGAGATCATGGCGTCCGGCCAGGTGCTGGACGGCGTGGACGAGGTCCGCGCGTACTGGCAGCGCACCCGCGCGACGTTTCCCGACCAGCGCAACAAGGTCATCGAGATCCACCACGCCGATGACGCGGTGGTCGTCGAGTTCGAGCTGTCGGGAACGCATCTGGGCAGCCTCCTCGGTGAGGAACCGACGAACAAGGCCTTCAAGGTCCGGATGGTGGGTTTCTTCCTGTTCGAGAAGGACATCCTGCTCTGCGAACGGGTCTACGGCGACACCACGACCGTCATGACCCAGCTCGGCCTGCTCAACGCCCCCGCGGAGTACGCAGGGCCCTACTGAGGCATTTCCTTCCCGAACACCACTCTGACCTCGCCGACCACCTGACCGCCACCGAGTACCGGCACGGACAGGTGTTCCTTGGCGGGTGACACGTCGTAACCCAGCGCGGCCAGGGCCGTGAGCCCGATCGCCGTGGTGGCACGGGGATTGCCGTCGAGCACCTTCACCGCGACCGCGTGCCCGGCCGCGGTCGCCAGCACCAGCACGCCCTCCGCGCCGCCCTTGGCCACCACGCCCGGCAGCAGTTGCATCACCACCGTGTTCACGTGCCCGGTTCCGCCCACGTACTCGGGAAAGCCGCGCATGGCATCCGCGACCGGCGTGCGCACCAGGCCCTGCATCGCGCGCGCCAAGCCGTGCAACGACAACCCGTACACCGGCGCACCGCATCCGTCGACCGCCGTGTGCGCCACGCGTTCGCCGGAAAGCTCCTCCACCGTCCGCAACACCAACTGCTGCAACGGATGTGTCGGTTCCAAATAGGTCTGGGTCGGCCACCGCGCCGCCAGGCACGCCGCCAGCATCGCCGCGTGCTTGCCGGAGCAGTTCATCCGCAGGCGCGACGGTTCCGTCAACCGTTGACGGGTGTTCTCGTCCTCCGGCCAGGAAACCGGGCAGCGCAACAACCCCACCGGCAGCCCGCCCATCAGCTGCATCACCAGCTCGACGTGCCGGTGCTCGCCCGTGTGCGACCCGGCCGCGATCGCCAGCGACGGTCCCTCCAGCGGCGCACCGGCGGACAGGCAGGCCAGCGCCTGGAACGGTTTCAGGCACGACCGCGGCAGCACCGGATCACCGATCGCCCCGACGGACACACCGACCTCACCGGACGGCAGCAGGCCGACAACGCTGCCGTGGTGCAGGCTTTCGACGAAACCGCTCCTGGTGACCTCAGCGAGCAGTGCGGGCACGGCCGGCCTTTCCACGCAGTCTCCCCATGCCCGCGAAACTACTGATCGCAGTCGACCGGGCACAAGACGCGAAGAAGCCGCCTGTCGGGTTCATGACAGGCGGCTTCTCGACAGATCAGATGCTGATCAGTTCAGACTCAGATGGCGCGAACGCCCTGGGCCTGCGGGCCCTTCTGGCCCTGACCGATCTCGAACTCGACCCGCTGGTTCTCCTCGAGAGCCTTGTAGCCGTTCATCTGGATCTCGGAGTAGTGGACGAACACGTCGGCGCCACCGTTGTCGGGGGAGATGAAGCCGAAGCCCTTCTCCGCGTTGAACCACTTGACGGTGCCCTGTACTGCCATCTTGCTACTTCTCCTCTAACAGGTGCCGGATCGCGCTCGCGACCACCGGGTCAAGCCGGAACGGCGACCTCTCCGGAACCTGGAGAACCCACTCGCTCGCGACCTCGTTCCGCGAGCGTGGGAAAGCACGAACACGAAAACGTACGACCATGGACAGTCAACCACGACCTCCCGCTCGTAGTCGAGCACTCGATCGCACTGCTATCGTGAGATTCCAAACGACCACGCGGAGGTCCTCGTGCCCGAGCAGCCGACGTTGTCGATCAAGGTCACGGTCGCGCCGCAGATCGCGGGCGGCCTGCACGCGCTCGCCCGCGAACACCTGACCCGCGCCCCCGCCGCGAAGAAGCCCGCGCGGACCGGGGGCGCGGTCACGAACACCATCTCCGGCGTTGTGCACGGCCACGTGTACCAGGGCGGCGACGTGCAAGGGCCGCTCAACCTCAACTGGGGCCGGTAACCTGGAGGGTCGTTGACCCAGGGGGCCGTGCTTGACCGGCAGTGAGCGACTGCTCTTCTTCTTCATCGGCTTGGTGACCACCTTCGTGTTCATCCGCATCAGCGTGCGGTTGATCCGGGCGAAGGTGCGCTGGTGGCCGCGCAACATCGTGCACGGCGACACGCACGTGCATCACGTGGTGTTCGGCACCGTGCTGCTGCTGTTGTCCAGCGTCACGAGCCTGATCATCCCCGACGACCTGCACGGCGCCCGGCTGGCGGCCGCGGCGGTCCTCGGGGTGGGCGCGGCACTGGTGCTGGACGAGTTCGCGCTGATCCTGCACCTGCGGGACGTCTACTGGACGAAGGCGGGCCGGCTGTCGGTTGACGCCGTCTTCCTCGCCATCGGCCTGACGGGCACGTTCCTGCTCGGCGCGCGCCCTCTCGGCTACGACGAGGTGCTGCAGCTCAACCCGGAGACGGCGCCGACCGACGCGTTCACGCTGCGGCTGATGGCCATCGGGGTGAACCTGTGCCTCGCGATCGTGGCGCTGCTGAAGGGGAAGATCTGGACGGGGCTGCTCGGCCTGCTGGTCCCGGTGGTGCCCGCCGTGGGCGCCGTGCGGCTCGCACGGCCGGGTTCACCGTGGGCGCGCTGGCGTTACCAGGAGGGCTCGCGCAAGCTCTCGCGGGCGTACCGCAGGGAGGCGCGGCTGCGGCAGCCGATCATCCGAGCCAAGATCGCCGTGCAGGAGTTCATCTCGGGCCGTCACGACCTGCCGGACCACGACAGGTCGTGACGGTTCGGACCGGTGGTGTGACTAGCCTCCGACGATGTCCTGCTGGGCACACGCCTGAGCGAGGTCGCCCGCGCAGAGCTCCTGCGGCTTGACGACGCCCTCGGTCACCAGCGTCCGCACGGTGTCCTTCTTGATCAACGTCGCGCCGAGCAGCACCGACTTGATGTCGCGCCGCGCGACGGGGTCCCGCAGGTTGCCGGTGGCGAGGTCGTCGGCGCCCGAGAGGTCGCCGCGAGCGATCGCGATCGCCAGCCGCGCCGCGGCCTCCGCCTCGTCGCGCACCGGCTTGTAGACCGTGATGCACTGGTCGCCGCGCAGCACGGCCCGCAGACCGTCCACAGTGGCGTCCTGCCCGGTGACCGGGACCTTGCCCGCCAGGTTCCTCTTCTTGAGCACCGCGATGACCGCGCCGGCCAGGCCGTCGTTGGCCGCGACCACGCCGTCGACCTTGCCGTTGTTCTCGTTCAGGATCTGCTCGAACAGCCGCCCGCCGAGCTCGTTGTTCCAGTCGGCGACCGCCTGCGACTTCACGAGCTTGAGTGCGCCGCTGTCGTACTTGGCCGACAGCCGCGACTTCTGGCCCTGTGTGAACAGCGTGGCGTTGTGGTCGGTCGGCGCGCCCTCGATCTCGATGATCTGGGCGCCCGGCTTGTCACCGAGGCACGCCATCAGACCGTCCGCCTGGAGCTGGCCGACGTTCACGCTGTCGAAGCCGACGTGGTACTCCGCCTCACCGCCGAGCGTCACGCGGTCGTAGTCGATGACCGGGATGCCCGCGGCCTTCGCCTTCTTCTGCACCGCCAGGCCGCCCGCCGCCGACAACGGCGTGATCATCAGAACCTTCACCTTGCGGCGGATCATCTCGTCGGCGATCTGCGCGAACTTCGCCTCGTCGCCCTCGGCGTTCTCCATGAACGGTTCGATGTCCGCATAGTTGAACGCGTGCGTGAGCAGCGGGCGATCTTGTTCTTCCCAGCGCGTGGATGTCGTTCGGTCGGGAAGGATTACCCCGACGATTGGTTTGGGTCCACGCGCCGGCAGCGTCGGAGCACCCTGACCTGCACCACCGCAGGCAGAGAGGAGAAAGAGCAGGCACGCCGACGATGCCATTACCCGTCTTCGCATAAACGCGGAGTTCATCGCTTGAATGTTGTTAAGTCAAGATTTCCTCGCATCCATCACGCTCCGCTTCCGATCGGCTACAGTTCGATTCCGTACGAAAGGGGCTGATGACAGGCGAATTTTCGTGTCAGTGTGTCGGACTTGGGCGGCAATCGGGGGCCGCACTGTGTTGTTGGATCCAGCCCTGACCGGGTGTGAGGAGACAGCTAGGTGAGAACGCGCAGAACCGTGATGGCGGTGGCGGCAACGGTGTCGCTGATCGCCGCGGGCACTTCGGCGGCGGGGGCGGCGCCGGCCTCGACCGCGGACCGGCAGAAGGACACCGAGTACACCGTCCTGCTGGCCGAACCCGCGAACCGCGACTTCGCGATCGACGCGGTGCACAAGGCGGGCGGCGAGGTGGTGCGGGACAACAAGGCCGTCGGTCTGCTGACCGTCAAGGCGCCCGCGAAGGGGTTCGTGGAGAAGGTCTCCGCGTCGAAGGAGATCGTCGGAGCCGCACGCTCAACGCCGATCGGCCACACCCCCGTGGCGAAGGCCGAGAAGACCAAGCGGGACAACGTCGAGAAGGAGAACACGGCCGCACAGCCGAACAAGGCCCCTGCCGAGTCGAAGTCGACCGCGGGCATGGACCCGATGGACGGCGACCTGTGGGGCCTGAACCTCGTCCGCTCCAACATCGCACGGGCCAAGCAGGCCGGTGACAAGCGCGTGTACGTCGGCATCCTCGACACCGGTGTGGACGGCACGCACCCGGACATCGCGCCGAACTTCAACAACGAGCTGTCGCGCAACTTCACCGTCGACATCCCATTCGACTCCGACGGTGGCGAGTTCGACGGCCCGTGCGAGTTCCGCGGCTGCGTCGACCCGGCGAACTGGGACGACGGCGGCCACGGCACCCACGTGGCCGGCACCATCGGCGCCGCCGCCAACGGCTTCGGCATCTCCGGTGTCGCGCCGAACGTGTCGCTGGTGAACATCCGCGGCGGCCAGGACTCGGGCTCGTTCTTCCTGCAGCCCGTCGTCGACGCCCTGACCTACGGCGCCGACATCGGCCTGGACGTCATCAACATGTCGTTCTACGTCGACCCCTGGTACATGAACTGCGCCAACGACTCCACCGCCACGCCGGAGGAGCAGCTGGAGCAGCGCACGATCATCGCGTCCGTGCAGCGCGCCCTGAACTACGCGCACCGCAAGGGCGTCACCCTGATCGGTGCAGGCGGCAACAACCACGAGGACCTGGGCAAGCCCCGCACGGACACCGTGAGCCCGAACTACCCGCCCGGCCACAACCGCCCGCGCCCGGTCGACAACGCCACCTGCCTCAACCTCCCGACCGAGGGCGACCACGTCATCTCGGTCTCCGCCCTCGGCCCGTCGACCGCCAAGGCCGACTACTCGAACTACGGCCTTGAGCAGACCGCGATCTCGGCCCCCGGCGGCTTCTTCCGCGACGGCTTCGGCACGCCGTGGTACCGCACCAACGAAAACCTGATCCTGTCCACCTACCCCCGCAACGTCGCCATCGCCGAGGGCAACGTCGACGAGGCGGGCAACATCACCGCGAAGGGCCTCGCCGCGGGCGTCAAGAAGGCCGTGCAGGGCGACAAGGTCGGCTACTACCAGTACCTGCAGGGCACCTCGATGGCCGCCCCGCACGCGACCGGCGTGGCCGCGCTGATCGTCAGCCAGTACGGCAAGAAGGACAAGGGCCGCCCCGGCCTGACCATGGACCCCGACAAGGTCGAGAAGATCCTCTACAAGACCGCGATCCAGCGCGCCTGCCCGAACCCGCGCACCGTCTCGTACGTGAACGTGGGCCGCACGCCGGAGTTCGACGCCACCTGCGAGGGTGACGCGAAGTTCAACGGCTTCTACGGTCACGGCATCGTGGACGCCTACGGCGCCGTGACCCGCGGCGGCGACTTCCTGTAACCGCATCCCGTTCGACTGTCCCGCAGTTCGACGCGAAGGCTCCCGGTCCCGGCCGGGAGCCTTCGTCGTGCCGGAGGAAAGCCGCACCGGCAACGCGGTCAGGCCTCACGGTCAGAAAACGTTTGCAAGACGGCCATCCTACCGAAATGCCCGATTCGCGAAATAGTAAACCCTCTTGCCAATAAAGGTATGGACCCCTTACCGTTGCTCTCACGCCGCCCGGGACCCCAACACCCTGCCCCGGAGGAAATCCGTGAAACTGTCAGGTCGCCTCGCGGCCGCGCTGCTGACGTGCGCCGCTCTGATCACCACCACCGCAACGACCGCCTCTGCGGCCAACCTCGACGAACCGCGCCTCAAGGACATCGCGATGCAGATCGTGTCCAGCGCGGAGAACTCCTCTTTGGACTGGCGCGCCCAGTTCGGCTACATCGAGGACATCAAGGACGGCCGCGGCTACACCGCGGGCATCATCGGGTTCTGCAGTGGTACCGGTGACATGCTCGACCTGGTCGAGCTCTACCAGACGAAGAAGCCCGGCAACGTGCTGGAGAAGTACCTTCCCGCGCTGCGCAAGGTGAACGGCACGGCCTCGCACGCCGGTCTCGACCCCAACTTCACCAAGGACTGGAAGACCGCGGCCAAGGACTCCGTGTTCAAGGCGGCGCAGGAGTCCGAACGCGACCGCGTGTACTTCAACCCAGCGGTGGCGCAGGGCAAGGCCGACGGCGTGCGGGCGCTGGGCCAGTTCGCGTACTACGACGCGATCGTCGTGCACGGTGACGGTGGCGACAAGACCAGCTTCAGCAACATCCGCAAGCGTGCGCTCGGCAAGGCGAAGCCGCCGTCGCAGGGCGGTGACGAGAAGACGTGGCTCAACGCCTTCATGGACGCCCGCGTGTGGGCCATGAAGCAGGAAGCGGCCCACGAGGACGTCTCCCGCATCGAGACCGCGCAGCGCGTGTGGCTCAAGGCCGGCAACTTCGACCTGAAGACGCCGCTGAAGTGGAAGGTCTACGGCGACAGCTACACGATCAACTAACCCGCACTTCTACGATGAACGGCGCATTCGTCCACTTGAGGTGGACGAATGCGCCGTTCATCGTTCACTAGATCGAGTTACAGCTGGGTCCAGTCCAGGACCGGCGCGGCGTAGTCGCGGATCGACGCCAGCAGGCCGAGCCTCGCCGCCTTCACGGCCGGGTCGTCCGCCATGACCAGCACCTCGTCGAAGAAGGTGTTGATCGGGGCGGTCAGCCCTTCCGCGGCCGAGACGAACGCCGCCAGGCCGGTCACGTCCCGCGGCACCGCGCTGAACGCCTTGTGCAGCGCCACTTCCGCCGGTTCGGACAGCACCGAGGCGTCGTAGGAGGCCTCGGTGGCGGCCGGCACGATCCGGCGCACGCGCTGCAGAGCGGCCGTCAGGGCGTCGAAGGACTCGTTGCCCGCCAACGACTCCAGCTGCGTCAGCGTCTCGTCGGCCAGCACCGGCGAGTCGGCCAGCGGCAGCACCGCCTGGACGAACCGGTGCTCATGGCCCGCGTCGAGCAACGCCTGCTCGTAGCGCCGCACCGCGAACTCGCGCGCGGTCTCCAGCGCCTCAGCCGACACCTCGAGGCCTTCTGCCGCAAGGGAAAGGGCCCGCGGCAGGGTGATCGCGCGCAGGTCCGGGAACGCCCGCAGCACCGACACCGCGCCCAGCGCCGCGCGCCGCAGGCCGAACGGGTCCGAGGAACCGGTCGGCTGGGCGCCGATGCCGAACAGGCCCGCCAGCAGGTCGAACCGGTCCGCGAGCGACAGCAGCGCACCCGGCACCGACGACGGCAGCGCGTCACCGGCCGAGCGCGGGAGCTCCATCTCCCACAACGCCTGCGCGACCTCCGGGGTCTCCCCCGCCCGCTCCGCGTACTCGCGCGCCATCACGCCCGCCAGCGACGACAGCTCGATCACCATCTGCGAGCCGAGGTCGAACTTGGCCAGCGCGCCCGCGCGGTCCAGCGTCTCCCGGTCGACGTCGACCAGCGAGGCGAAACGTCCTGCCAGCAGCGCGATCCGACCGGCGCGGTCGGCCATCGAGCCGAGCTTGTCCGCGAACGTCAGCTTCGCGAGGCCCGCCTTCATCTCCTCCAGCGGCGTCTTGAGGTCCGCCCGCCAGAAGAACGCCGCGTCCTCGTACCGTGCGCGCAGCACGGCTTCGTTGCCCGCGCGAACCAGGTCCGCGTCGACGGAACCGTTCGCCACGGCCACGAAGTGCGGCAGCAACGCACCGTCGGCGGTGCGAACCGGCAGGTAGCGCTGGTGCTTGCGCATCACCGTGGTGAGGATCTGGCCCGGCAGCTCCAGGTACCGCTCCTCGAACGACCCGAGGATCGGCGTCGGCCACTCGACCAGGTTCGTCACCTCGTCCAGCAGCCCCTCGACCTCCACGACGCCGCCGACCGAGGCCGCGAGCTCCTGCGCGGCGGCCACGATCACCGCCGAACGGGCGTAGGCGTCGGCCTGGATGCCGTGCGACTCCAGGAAGTCCAGGTAACCGTCCGCAGTGGACACCTCCACCACGGGCCGTGCGGCCGTGCGGTGCACGCGCGTCGTCGTACCGGAGGCCAGCGATCCCACGGCGACCGGCACCGGGGTGTCCCCGAGCAGCGCGAGCAGCCAGCGGATCGGCCGGGTGAACGACAGCTTCGGGTCGTTCCACTTCATGTTCTTCTCGGCGCGCAGGTCGGAGACGACCTCGGCCAGCAGACCGCTCAGCACCTCGACGGCACCACGACCGGCCTCGGTCCTGGTCAGCGCCACGAACTCGACGCCGTTCTCGGTGACCCGTCCCAGTTCCGCGACGTCGACGCCCTGACCGCGGGCGAAGCCCTGCACGGCCTTCGTCGGGTTTCCGTCGGCGTCGAACGCCGCGGAGACCCGAGGTCCGCGCACCGTGCGCTCGGCGTCCGGCTCGCGCGGCGCCACGGTGGGCACGAGCACGACGATCCGGCGCGGCGTGCCGTGCACGGTCACCTCGTCGTGCGTCAGCCGCGTCGCACCGAGCTTCGCGACCACGGCCTCACGCACCGCGTCGACGGTCCGCAGCACCTCGTGCGGCGGCAGCTCCTCGGTACCGATCTCGAACAACAACGTCGCCGGTGCGGCGACGTCCTCGAAGGACGAGGGCTTCTCGGCCAGAGCGGGAACCTCCGCCACGCCGAGGGGATGCCCGAGCTCGGCGCGGCGCTCGGCCCACAGGGAGGCGACCTCGCGCGCCAGCCCGCGCATCCGGCCGAACGCGCGGGCGCGTTCGGTCGTGGAGATCGCGCCACGCGCGTCCAGCACGTTGAAGATGTGCGAGCACTTCAGCACGAAGCTGTGCGCCGGAACGGGGAGCCGCGCGTCGAGCATGCGCCGCGCCTCGGCCGCGAACTCCTGGAAGAGGCGCTTGTTCGCCTCCACGTCCGCGTCGTCGAGGTAGTACCGCGACATCTCGTACTCGGCCTGGCCGAACGCCTCGCCGTAGGAGATGCCCGGCGCGTAGGCGATCTTCTTGAAGTGGTCGACGCCCTGCAGCGCCATCATGATCCGCTCGATGCCGTAGGTGATCTCCACCGACACCGGGTCGAGCGTCATGCCGCCGGCCTGCTGGAAGTAGGTGAACTGGGTGATCTCCAGGCCGTCCAGCCAGACCTCCCAGCCCAGGCCCCAGGCGCCCAGCGCGGGCGAGGCCCAGTTGTCCTCGACGAACCGGACGTCGTGCGCCCGCACGTCGATGCCCAGGGCCTCCAGCGAACCGAGGTAGAGCTCCTGCGGGTCGCCCGGATCCGGCTTGAGGATCACCTGGAACTGGGTGTGCGTCTGCAGACGGTTCGGGTTCTCGCCGTAACGGGCGTCGTCGGGCCGCACGGACGGCTCGACGTAGGCCACGCGCCACGGCTCGGGACCCAGCACGCGCAGCACGGTGGCGGGGTTCAGCGTCCCCGCCCCGACCTCGGTGTTGAAGGGCTGCACCACGATGCAGCCCCGGTCGGTCCAGTACTTGGTCAGCGCGAGCAGCGCGTCCTGCATCGTCAACACGGCACGAGTCTACGAAGCGGACAAAACCGCTGGTCAAGGGGCCTGCATCCGGTGGCCTCCGCCACTGTGTCACGCTTTGCACAACCGAGTGGAGTCTCCGCACGTCTACTTGGGGTACCCGGATGTGCTGAGAGGAGTGGGTGTGGACAACCGGCCGCCGCGGCCAGGAGAACCGAACGGTACTCCCAGGCGACCTTCCGTCACCCCGCGTCCCCCGGCGGGGCAGCCCCGCCGTCCCCAGGTGCCTCCGCGCAGCTCAGAGCCCCCGCACCGGCAGCCGAACCGGGCTGAGCCGCCGCGCCGGGAGCCTGCCAAGCGCGCCGAACCGCCCCGCCGCGAACCCCCGAAGCGCGCCGAACCGCCGCGCAAAGAGCCACCGCCCCGCCGGGAGCCACCGCGCCGCGGTGAACCGGCCCGCGCCACGTCGTCGGCCCCGCGCCCGCGTCCGGTGGCCGACCGCCCGACGGTCCGCACCACCCCGGCCAAGGCGAAGTCGCCCGCACCCGCGCCCCGTCCGCGTCCCAGGCCCGCGCCCCGCAGGCCGAGCACCGCGCAGCGCGGCGCGTCCACCGGCGCCAAGATCTTCGTCAGCCTGCTGTCCGCGACGATCCTGCTGGTCACGGGCATCGCGTGGCGGGACCTGAACTCGCTGACCGACAGCCTGACCAAGCAGGACCTGAACCTCGCCGACGCAGGTGAGAAGCCCGCGGACGGCTCGATCGACATCCTGCTGGTCGGCATGGACAGCCGCACCGACTCCAAGGGCAACCCGCTGCCGCAGAACATCCTCAACGAGCTGCAGGCGGGTGGCAGCGACGACGGCGGGTTCAACACCGACACGCTGATCCTGGTGCACATCCCGAACGACAGCGGCAAGGCCTACGCCGTGTCGTTCCCGCGCGACTCCTACGTGAAGATCGCGGGCGGATTCGGGCGCCACAAGATCAACTCTGCCTACGGTTACGCCAAGAGTCAAGCGGCCCAGAAGCTGCAGGGCAGCGGCAAGAGCGCACCCGACATCGAGATGGAGTCCCGCAAGGCCGGGGCGAACAACCTGATCGAGACCATCCAGAACCTGACCAGCTACAAGATCGACCACTACGCCGAGGTCAACCTGGTCGGCTTCTACGAGATCACCAAGGCCATCGGCGGTGTCGACGTCTGCCTCAACAACAACGTCCGCGACAGCTTCTCCGGCGCGAACTTCAAGGCGGGACCGCAGACCGTCGAGGGCCGCAACGCGCTGGCGTTCGTCCGGCAGCGCCACGGCCTGCCCATGGGCGACCTGGACCGCGTCGTGCGCCAGCAGGTCTTCATGGCAGGCCTGGCCAAGAAGATGCTCTCCGCGGGCGTGCTCACGGACAGCAAGAAGCGCACCGACATGATCAAGGCCCTCAGCGGCGCGATCGTGCTCGACGACGGCTGGGACATCACCAAGTTCGCCCTGCAGATGAAGGACATGACGGGCGGCAACATGACGTTCCAGACCATCCCGACCGGCAACCCCGACCTGCAGACGCCCGAGGACGGCTCCGCGGTCGAGGTGAACGAGTCCGATGTCCACACGTTCATGAAGAACCTCGGCAAGGACCCGGCGTCGACTTCGGCCGCGCCGGACCCGAAGTTCAACAACGCCTCGGTGACCGTCGACGTCCGCAACGCCTCCGGGACACCCGGTCTCGCGGCCCAGGTGCTCCAGTCGCTCACCGCGAAGGGCTTCACCGGCGGCCAGACGGGCAACGCCGACGCCATGTCGAAGTCGGTCGTCCGCTACGGCAAGGGCGGCGAGGACGGCGCGAACGCGGTCCAGAAGGCCCTCGGCGGCCTGAAGATCGAGGAGGACGTGAACGTGCCCGCCGGACGGGTCCGCGTCTTCCTGGGCTCGGACTACTCGGGTCCCGGCGCGCAGGGCTTCACGGGCTCCGCAGCGCTCAACCTGGACGGTGCGCGGCAGCAGCCGGCCCCCGACCCGAACGCCCCCAAACCCATCAGCGCAGACGGCGTACGCTGCGTGAACTGATACTGAGAGTAGAGATGCATACCCCGTTCGGGGGATTCTGCCAGCAAGTTGCGTAAGCGCCGAAGAACTCGCGCCTTCCATCACCGTGAGACCCGCTCACGGGGTGGAGGGACCAGTGCAGACTGCGACAGGCCAAATCGACACAGCGGCGTACCAGCGCGTGCTCGGTGATGAGATCCGCAGCCTTCGCAAGCAGCGCGGCTGGACCCGCAAGGAGCTGAACAAGCGGCTGCAGACCGAGATCTCGCTGCAGACGCTGGCCACCTACGAGCTGGGCACCCGCCAGTGCTCGGTCGTGCGCCTGGTGGAGATCTGCCACGCCCTCGACGTGCCGGCCCACGAGGTCCTCGCACGGGTGCACGAACGGTTCTTCGGGGACGCCCCGGCCGGTCACCTGACCCTGAACCTCACCGCCGTCGCCGCCACCGACGACCCGCGCCTGGTTCCGCTGAGGCGGTGGGCCGCGGGACGTCTGCACGTGCTGGCGCCGGGCGCGTCCTCGGAGGTGCACCTGGATCTGCCCGCGCTCGAGAACATGGCGCAACTCTGCCAACTTCCGACCGTGGAGCTCATCCGGACGCTGCGCGGGCTGAGCCACTGAGCACGTAGCCGGAAGTCGTGGATGAAGGGCGCCTTCCTCCACCTGACGTAGATGAAGGCGCCCTTCATCCACGTGACTCCGGACCCTGCGCGGGCTGAGCCGTCAGTTCTACCGAACCCCGTTCACACCAACGCAACGACCGCCCGAAAAGGTCACTTCTCCACCGCCGGTAGCATCGCCGGGGTGAACGATTCCCCCGCCCGCCTCCCCCTGCGCACCGCGGCCGCAGTGAAACTGGGCAACCTGAGCTCCTCGCTGTCCCAGAAGATGGGTCTCGGCGCAGGCGGCATGATCGGCGGCCGGGTGGCGCTGAAGCTCGACCCGCAAGCGCTGAACCGGCTGACGCAGGGCCGCAAGGTCGCCGTGGTGACCGGCACGAACGGCAAGACCACCAGCACGATGATGCTGGCCAGGGCGGTCGGCGCGCTGGGTGAGGTCGCCACGAACCACAGCGGCGCCAACATGCCCGACGGTCACGTCACGGCGCTGTCGAAGCAGCCGGACGCCCCGTACGCCGTGCTGGAGTGCGACGAGGGCTACTTCCCCGCCGTCGCCGGTGCGAGCAACCCGGCCGTGGCGGTGATCCTGAACCTCAGCCGCGACCAGCTCGACCGCGTCGGCGAGGTGCGGACCATCGAGCGCTCGCTGCGTGACTCGATCACGAAGCTGCAGAACTGCACGATCGTCGCCAACTGCGACGACGTGATGGTCACGAGCGCGGCTTGGAACGCCTCCAAGGTCGTGTGGGTCGCCACCGGCACCGGCTGGCACCACGACTCGGCGAGCTGCCCGCGCTGCGGCAACCCGATCCGCTGGCAGGGCGAGCACTGGCACTGCACCGGCTGCGACCTCGCGCGCCCGCACCCGAACTGGATCACCGCCGACGAAGCGATGATCACGCCGGAGCACCAGAAGCTGGAGCTGCGCCTCACGCTGCCGGGCAAGTTCAACCAGGCCAACGCCGTCATGGCGTCGGCGGCCGCGAACGCCATGGGCGTGCCCGCGGAGGAGGCGGTCGCGCGGCTGCGCGGCGTGTCCAACGTGAGCGGCCGCTACCGCACGATCCAGCGCAACGGCCGCAGCGCGCGTCTGCTGCTCAGCAAGAACCCGGCCGGCTGGAGCGAGACGCTCACGGTCGTCAAGGAGGCCAACCACCCGGCCGTCCTGGTGATCAACGCCCAGGAGGCCGACGGCCGCGACCTGAGCTGGCTGTGGGACGTGCCGTTCGAGCGGCTGCAGGGCCGCACGGTCATCGCGTCCGGCGAGCGCGCGACCGACCTCGCCGTGCGTCTCACGTACGCCGAGGTCCAGCACACGATCGTGCCCGACCCGCTGAAGGCCATCGACCAGATGCCCCAGGGCGCGGTCGAGGTCATCGCCAACTACACCGCGTTCCGCGACTTGAATGCCAGGGCTGCCGCTGATGAGTGAGTCGACAATCCAGATCGCGCTCGTGCTGCCGGATCTCCTCGGCACGTACGGCGACTTCGGCAACGCCGTGGTCCTCGAGAAGCGCATGACGTGGCGCGGCATCAAAGCCGAGATCGTGCCGATCAACTACGGCGAGCCGGTGCCCGACTCGTGCGACATCTACGTCGTCGGCGGCGGTGAGGACACGGCGCAGACGCTGGCCGTGAAGCACCTGCGCGAGCACCCCGGCCTGCAGCGCGCCGTCACGAAGAACGCCGTGGTGCTGGGCGTGTGCGCGGGCATCCAGATCTTCGGCGAGAGCTTCACCCGTGCCGACAACGTCACGCACCCCGGCATGGGCCTGATCGACTCGACCTCGCACGCGGGCGGCAGCCGCGCGATCGGCGAGGTGCTCGCGGAGCCCGCCAACGGCCTGTTCGAAGGCGTGCTGACCGGGTTCGAGAACCACCAGGGCCGCACCGTGCTGGGCCCGGCCGCGCAGCCGCTCGCGCACGTCAAGGTCGGCACGGGCAACGACGGCAGCGTCGAGGGTGCCGTGCAGGGCCGGATCGTCTGCACCTACCTGCACGGACCGGTGCTGCCGCGCAACCCGCAGCTCGCCGACCTGCTGATCGAGTGGGCCACCGGCACGAAGGTCGCCCCGCTGGACCTGCCCGCCGTCTCCGCTATGCGTGCGGAGCGAGTTCGGGCAGCGTCCTGAGCCTGTCGGCGACACCCGGCCAGATCACGGCCATCACGTAGTCGGTCGCGAGCGCCGGTCCCACCGAGGGCCTGCGCTCGCACCACACCGCCAGCCGTTCGCAGGCGCCGACGACGATCTCCGCGAACGCCTCCGCCTCCAGCGGGTCGATCTCCGGCGCGAACGACACCAGTACGGACCCGATCATGTCCGTCTGCTGCTGCCTGATCCCCTCGACCTCCTCCTGCGCCGACGGCACGGCGATCGCCGCCTCCTGCCGCAGCAGCGCCCAGGACTTCTGGTGGTCGACGATGAACTCGAAGAACGCCCGCAGCCCCAGCCTGAGGAACTCCTCCGGGCTCCCCGCGCCCGCGATGGCCGCCGCCGTCTTCTCGCGCAGCTCCGTGCGCGCACGGTGGATGCAGCCGATGAGCAGGCCTTCCTTCGAGCCGAAGTACTCGTAGAGCATCGGCTTGGAGACGCCGACGCGTTCGGCGATCTCGTCCATCGACGTGGCCAGATACCCCTGCTCGGCGAAGATCTCCTCGGCGACGGTGAGCATCTGCGCCATGCGCTGGGCCTTGGGCATGCGGCGCCGCGGAGCAGTCACGAACGGAGTCTACCGCCCGTAACTTACTTCGAGTAACCTACCGTGAAGTAGCCACTCGTGAGCGGAGGGACGTCCCCATGCACCGAGAGACGAAAGTGCTCGTCATCGGCACCGGCTTCTCCGGCCTCGGCATGGCCATCGAGCTGAAGCGCCGCGGTGAGCACGACTTCGTGGTGCTCGAGAAGGCGAGCGACCTCGGTGGCACGTGGCGGGACAACTCCTACCCCGGCTGCGCGTGTGATGTGCCGTCGCACATGTACTCGTTCTCGTTCGAGCTGAACCCGAAGTGGTCGCGGATGTTCGCCGAGCAGGGCGAGATCTGGGACTACCTGCGGCGCGTGGCCGACAAGTACCGGCTGCGGCCGCACATCCGGTTCAACAGCAAGGTCTCCGGCGCGCAGTGGGACGACGAGGCCAAGCGCTGGCACGTGACGACCGAGCAGGGCGACACGTACACGGCGCAGGCGCTGGTCGCCGGCGTCGGCGCGTTGCACATCCCCAACATCCCCGAGCTGCCCGGCATCGAGAACTTCACCGGCAGGACGTTCCACAGCGCGCAGTGGGACCACGACTACGACCTGACCGGCAAGCGCGTCGCCGTCGTCGGCACCGGCGCGTCCGCGATCCAGTTCGTGCCGAAGATCGCGGGAGGGGTCGGCTCGCTGAAGATCTTCCAGCGCACGCCGCCGTGGATCATGCCCAAGGCCGACCGCGAGATCACCGGCCGGGAGCAGAAGCTGTTCCGCGCCCTGCCCTTCACGCAACGGCTCTACCGGAACTTCGTCTACTGGGTGCGCGAGTCGTCCGCGCTGGGGTTCGCGATCAACCCTCGCATCATGCAGTTCGCGCAGGGCATCGCGTTGAAGCACATGAAGAAGCAGGTGCCGGACCCCGAGCTGCGCAGGAAGCTGAAGCCCGACTACACGATGGGCTGCAAGCGCGTGCTGATCTCCAACGACTACTACCCCGCGCTGGGCCACCCGAACGTCGACCTGGTGACGGACAAGGTCTCCGAGGTGCGCGAGTCGTCCATCGTGGACAGTGCGGGCGTCGAGCACGAGGTCGACGCCATCATCTACGGCACCGGTTTCCACGTCGTCGACTCGTTCGACTACCTGGACATCCAGGGCAAGGGCGGTGTCGACCTCGCGAAGCAGTGGCGTGAGCAGGGCATCGAGACCTACTACGGCATCACGGTCTCGGGGTTCCCCAACCTGTTCTTCCTGCTCGGTCCCAACACCGGGCTCGGCCACAACTCGGTCGTGTTCATGATCGAGTCGCAGATCCGGTACATCTCGCAGTGCCTGAAGTTGCTGGACCGCCACCGCGCCGCCGAGCTGGACGTGCGACCGGAGGCCCAGCGGGAGTTCAACCGCGAGATCCAGCGCAAGCTCAGCAAGGGCGTGTGGACCCAGGGCGGCTGCAAGAGCTGGTACCTCGACGCGCAGGGCGTGAACCGCACCGTGTGGCCGGGCTTCACCTGGCGGTACTGGATGCGGACCAAGCGCGTGCGCGCCGAGGACTACGTGTTGACTACGGCTGCACGATGACCTTGAGGGCGGTCCGCTCGTCCATCGCCTGGTAGCCCAGCGCGACGTCGTCGAGCGAGACCGTCCGGTCGAACACGGGACCGGGGTCGATCCTCCCGGCGAGCACGTCGGCCAGCAGCTCGGGCAGGTAGGCGCGCGCGGGCGCGATGCCGCCGCCGATGTTGATGTTGCGGCCGAACAGCTTGCCGAGCGGCAGCCCCGGCATCTCGTGCGGCACACCGACGTACCCGATCCTGCCGCCGTCGCGCACGATGCCCATCGCGGTCTCCCACGACTGCTCGGTGCCGACGCACTCCAGCACGGCCGACGCGCCGAGGCCGCCGGTCATCTCCTTGATCCGCTCGATCGCGGCCTCACCGCGTTCGGCGACCTGGTCCGTGGCACCGAACAGCTTGGCGATCTTGGCGCGGTCCTCGTGACGGCCCATCGCGATGATCCGCTCAGCCCCGAGCCGCTTGGCCGCGAGCACGCCGCACAGGCCGACCGCGCCGTCACCGACGACCGCGACCGTGCTGCCGGGCCCGACGCCCGCGCCCATCGCCGCGTGGTGACCGGTGCCCATGACGTCGGAGAGGCTCAGGAACGCGGGCAGCAGCTCAGCCGGCGCGTCCGCGGGCACCCGGACCAGCGTGCCGTCGGCGAGCGGCACCCGCACGGCCTCACCCTGGCCGCCGTCGCTGCCCTTGCTCCCCCAGAACCCGCCGGACCGGCACGAGGTCTGCAACCCGGCCACGCAGTACGCGCAGGTGCCGTCGCTCCACACGAACGGCGCGATCACGCGGTCGCCGACCTGGACCGACCGCACGTCCTCGCCGACCTCCTCGACGATGCCGAGGAACTCGTGCCCGATGCGCTGCCCGCCCTCGCGTTTGGCCACGCCCCGGTACGCCCACAGGTCGCTGCCGCAGATGCAGGCCAGCTCGACCCGGACGACGACGTCGGTGGCCTCCTGGACGGCGGCGTCCGGCACCTCCTCCACGCGGATGTCACGGGTGCCGTAGATCGTCGTAGCCCGCACCGGGCGCCTCCTCAGGTCTCGTTTCCCAACCGTTACATGGTGCTCCCGCACCGGCTTCACCGCCGAATCGAGACGCTGTGCAATTGGTTACCCGTGCTGCTTCAATCCGGCGAGTGACCGACCGCGAGCGTTTGCGCACCACGTTCGGAACGGATGCGGCCCGCTACCACCGGGCTCGTCCCACCTATCCCCCGCAGCTGTTCGCGCAGCTCAGCGGCCCGCGCATCCTGGAGATCGGGCCGGGCACCGGTCAGGCCACCCTGCCGTTGACCGCGATCGGCGACGTCACGGCGGTGGAGCTGAGCCCCGCTCTCGCCGCCGTCGCCCGCTCGTACGCGCCCGCGGCCCACGTGGTGGTCGCGAACTTCGACGAGTGGCCGCTGCCGCCGGAACCGTTCGACCTGGTGGTGTCCGCGACGGCGTTCCACTGGCTCGACCCCGCCACCCGGATGGCCCGCTGCGCCGCGGCTCTGCGGCCGGGCGGCGCGCTGGCCGTGATCTCCACGCACCACGTCGCGGGCGGCACGGAACAGTTCTTCGTGGACGTTCAGAAGTGCTACGAGCGGTGGGATCCAGCGACCCCGCCGAACCTCCGGCTGTCGAAGGGGGACGACATCCCGCGCGAGTTCGACGAGAGCGACCTCTTCGAAGAGCCGGAGTTCCACCGGTACGAATGGGAACAGGCCTACGACACCGAAGCGTACGTCGACCTGCTCCTCACGTATTCGAACCACATCGCGCTGCCCGCTCGCGACCAGCTCATCGCGGACATCCGGCAGCTCATCGACACGCGCCACGGTGGCCGGGTCACCAAGCGCTACCTGACCCAGCTCGCCATCGCCCGCGTCAGGACCGCCGGGCCCGTCGCGTCATGACCACGCCCGCGCCCACCAGTGCGAGGCCGCCGACGGCGAAAGGCAGCACGTCGAAGCCCGTGAACGCCAGCTCGTCCACGGCAGCCGACTTGGCCGCGGGTGCCTGAGGCGCTCCTCCACCGGGCGGAGGCGGCGGCACCTCGGTCTTCGTCGGCGGAGGGGTCGTCGGCGGGGTCGAGGTCGGCGTCTCGGCAAGCTCGCAGCCCGTGTGAGCCGGGTTCGAACGCCCCACACCGTGGTTGGAGTCGCACTCGTAGCCGGAGTTGGCGTCGGAACCGCCCGGCTGCTGACCGTTCGGGTTCTTGTTGTCGGCCTTGCCGACGCAGCCCGCACACGGCTTGCCCACGGCCTCGCCGCCACCGTTGCCGTTCTGCGAAGGCGAGCCGTCCCGCGTCGAGTCGTACGGGCCGTGCACGTTCGCGCCGTTGCCGCTGAAGTCCGCGTTCGACGGCGGCTGGGGCGTCGAGGTGTCCTGCGCGGACTGTCCAGGCGGGACGTTCGGGTTGTTCGTGATCCCGTTCCCGTGACCGTTCCCGGGGTCGGCGAGCCCCAGGCCGGGAGCGAGCACCAGCGCAGCGGCGGCCGCGAGGGCGGGGAGGAGCCGGGTTGCTTTCATGCCCGACATATAGGACGGCCTGTGAACCGCGTTACACGGTCCACAGGCCGTCCACACCGGACACTACGAACAGGTGATGCGGGGTGACGCCCAGTCGCCGTGGTCGGAGTTGATGCCGTCACCCCCGTCGGTCAGCACCAGCCGCAGGTTCTCGGCGTCGGTCAACGACGCGGTGAGCTTCTTCGCCGCGTCGGTGCCGGTCAGCACCCCGGAGTCCGCGACCTTCGTGTCGTCCGCGAACACCTGGAAGATCACCGAACCCTTGCCCGCGGCCACCTCGTCGTCGACGCCGACGTCCACCGTGAGCGAGGAGCACTTGCGCCCGAGGTAGAACTCGATCGTCGAGGCCGCGTGCGCGCCGAAGCCGCGCGAGTGCGTCACGCCGTTGATCGTCAGCGTCTTGCCGTCACCCGCGGCCTGGTTGCCGACGGACTTGTCGATCTCCACCGGGCCCCAGCCGTTCGTGGACGACGTGGCGTCGAACGCGGACAGGTCGCTGGTGCCGGTCGGCGGGGTCGGGTGCGGACCGCCGTCGCCCTTCGAGACGCGGTAGATCACCGTGGCGAGCGACGGCACCGAAGCCGAGATCGCGCCGGTGGTGGTCCGCGTCGACTTGGTCCACAGGTCCTTCAGCGTCGCGGGTCCGGACATGCCGATCTCGGACAGGGAGGTCGAGATCGTCTGCGTGGTGTCCGACTTGTTGAACAGCGCCACGGCCTTGTCGCCGTTCGCCAGCGGCTTCACGATCACGTCGACACCGGTCTTGCCGGTCGTCCTGATCCGCTTGCCCTGCACACCGAGCTTGTCCTGGTCGACCGCGATGACGTCCTTGTTCTCCAGGATCGTGAACGTGTCCGCGGAGACCTTGCGCAGGTCCGAGCCGATGAGCAGCGGCGCGGACATGATCGCCCACAACGAGAAGTGGCTGCGGTACTGCGTGGCGCTCATCTTGCCGTTGCCGACTTCGAGCATGTCCGGGTCGTTCCAGTGCCCCGGACCGGCGTAGGAGTCCAGCACGACGTTCTTCTCGTAGATGTCCATCGTGCGCGGCCAGGTGTCGTTGATGTCACCGGTCGTGCGCCACAGGTGTCCCGTGTCGGCGGCCCACTCCCACGGCTTGTTCTGACCCCACTCGCACAACGAGAAGACGATCGGGCGACCGGTCTTCTTCAACGCGTCACGCATCTTGCGGTAGCGCTGCTTGGCGTCCACGCCCTGGTTGTTGCAGTTGTCGTACTTCAGGTAGTCGACGCCCCATGACGCGAACTGCTGGGCGTCGGACTCCTCGTGGTTCAGGCCGCCGGGGAAGCCGTTGTCCTTGTTGCACGTCTTGGTGCCGGCACTGGTGTAGATGCCGAACTTCAGGCCCTTGGAGTGCACGTAGTCCGCGACGGCCTTGATGCCGTTGGGGAAGCGGATCTTGTTCGGCACGAGCTTGCCCTGGGCGTCACGGGTCTTCTCGGCCCAGCAGTCGTCGATGTTGACGTACTCGTAGCCCGCGTCCTTCAGGCCCTTCGCCACGAAGATGTCGGCGATGCCCTTGACCAGCGCCTCGTTGAACTCAGCGCGGCAGGCGGTGGTGTTCCAGTTGTTGAAGCCCATCGGCGGTGTCAACGCCAGACCGTCCGGCAGAGCCTGTGCGGTGGGCGCTACCAGGACCGCACCGACCATTGTGGTCAATGCGGCCAGGGCGAGAATGCGCATGGGAATTCCTCTCGGACGACAGGGGGTCACGCGGGCAGACCCCAGGGCTTGCCCGGGGTCGTGATGCTGACCGGCTTCACAGCCAGGTCGGGGCGGCGGCCCCTGGGATGCACCAGGACTTCCTGGCCGCGGCGCAACGGGATCTCGAACGTCCCGTCGCCGCGGTCGTGGTACCGGACGGGACGACCACCCGGCGTCACCACGGACACCGGGCCGTCGATGCCGTGCCGCAGCACCAACGGCTCACCCGCGCGGCTGCGGACGAGCACGAACTGCGTCTTGCCACCGGATCGGCGGGCGGTGACCGAGAAGCCGCCCTCGCACGAGTGGTCGGCGATCACGACGTCCGGCCACACCGACGGCACGGCCGGGAACACCCTGACGATGCCGCCCCAGCTCTGGCAGACGAAGTCGTGGATGGTCTGCGCGCCGGACAGCGGGGTCTCGACGACCGGGCCGGCCTCGGTGTACATGGTGTTCTCCAGGACCGGGTAGCGCTTGGTCGTGTCGAACATCTTCAGGAAGTAGCCGTAGGCCTCGTCGCCGCGGAACATGCGCGCGGCGATCGAGCCGGAACCGGAGTAGCTGTAGCCGCGGTGCGCCGGTTCCAGGGACATCCAGTGGTGCAACGACTTCTCGATGAGCTCGCGGTTCTCCGGCTGCTCCCAGTTCACCGTCATGAGCGGGAACGTCGCGAGCAGGTGCGAGAAGTGGCGGTGGGAGTTCACGAACGGCACGCCGGCGCCGATCATGAAGCCGTTCTCGTCCACCGGGTACGGCGTGAGGTCGCGCAGGACCTCCGCCCACTTCGGCGCCAGCGGGTCGTCGATCTTCAGCAGCTTCGCCGAGTCGATCAGCGTCTGGCAGCCCCACCGGATGAGCTGCAGGTCGTAGTTGCAGTCCGGCGCGTCGCCGTACTCGGGCGAGGTGGTGACGTCGAGGTGGAGCTTGCCGTCGTTGCCCTTCTTGAGGAAGTGCAGGTAGTAGTTGATCGACCGGCGCAGCAGCGGGAACACGACGTCGGAGAGGATCCGGGCGTCCATGCTGTGCCGGTACGACAGCCAGACGTTGTGCAGGGCCCACGTGAGGTTGCCGAGCTCCTTCACGCCGGTGCCGCCGGTACCCGGCTCGTACACCGTGCCGAGGTTCGACGTGTGGCTGTCGGTGCTGCGCCCGACGCCCGCCGAGTCGTGCCGGTACTGCTCCTTGACGTTGGCGACGAGCTGGTCCTGGTTGGCCTTCAACGTGCTGGCGACGGAGTCCAGCTCCAGGTGGTTGGAGCCGTGGATCAGCCAGTACTCCAGCTGCACGTTGAGGTTCCACCAGGCTGCGGCCCACGGCGTCTTCTCCAGCCACGGTCCGGTCGTCGCCATCACCGGGCTGCCGGCGCGCGACCCGGACGCGACCTTGTAGAGCTGGATCCAGTAGAACGCCTGCAGCCTCTGGTCGCCGAACGACAGGAAGCTCTTGCGGTAGAAGTCGTTCCACCACTTGCGATGCGTGCGGGTCAGCAGTCCGCCGAGCAGCGCGGCCTCGCGCACGGCCTTCAGCACGACCTTGTCGGCGCCGGCCTCGGGATAGGTGTGCGCGACCGACAGCAGCAGGCGTTGACCGCGCCCGGTCGTGATGATCCGGAAAGCGGTTGCCGTCTGGCCGCCCGCGTTCAGGGCCTGCGTCACCAGCGTCTCGTGGCCGTCGGGTTTCGTCACGGGGTCTGGGTTGAGGACGTAGCCGTCCGGCAGCGGGTTGAAGTCGGCGCGCGGCGGGATCGCCTTGGACGGCGCGAACTCCAGCACGGGCTTCTCGTCGCCGGTGGCGCTGACCTGCACAGACAGCACCGAACGCGTGCTGTGGACGTAGCCGGAGAACGAGATCACGCCGAGCGACGTGGTCACGGTTCCACGCAGCTCCGCGTTCCAGAGGTCGAGACGCCAGTCGACGGCCGTGACGGTGCCCGCGGCGGTCAGCTTGAGGTTGCCGACGGGAAGTCTGCACACGCCGAACTGGCTGCCACCGCTGGTGCGGTGGTCCTGCACCTCCGCGTGCTGCACGGTGAAGCGGACGGTGTTGCCCTCCGCGTACACGACGCTGCCGAGCCGGCCGTCACCGAGGAACGGCGCCTGCCCGTACTGCGTCGGAGGCTTCTGCCAAACGAGATCCTGCGCCCCGATGAACTTTTCCCAGTCGCGTTCCGACATGCCTTCGCAGCCGAAGACATCCGAGGACACGGTCTCCTGCCCGGCCGCCACTCCCGCCTGGGCGAGCAGCACCGCCGCTGTGGTTCCACCGATGAAACCCCGCCTGCCAACGACCATTTCCGCTCCTCGCCCGCGCATGACGACAACAACCGTCCAGCTGCGCGGCGGTGCAGCTTGGTCCAGACAATCGGGAAAGGTAGGAGTTCTGGGTCACATCGCGCAAGACCCCACTACACGCAACACGAAGCAACAACCGGGTGCTCTTGCTCCTGCCAGAAGGACAAGACGCCTAGGATGACCCGCCAAAGGGGCGGGGAGACACGCACGTGCCGTGCCCTTGCAATTGGGAGGTGGCATGGCCGTGTCGACAGCGGCGTACAACGAGGGCAGGGTCCCCCAGCGGGGCCGTCCTCGCGACGCCAGCAGGGACGACGCATTACGTCAGGCAGCACTGGAGGTGATGGCCGAGGTCGGGTACCGGGCCCTCACCATGGACGCGGTGGCGGCACGCGCGAGAGCGGGCAAAGCCACGATCTACCGGCGGTGGGAGTCGAAGCTCGATCTCGTGATCGACACGTGCACCCAGCTCGCCACGCAGAACCTCGCGGCACCGGACACCGGCTCACTGGCCGGCGACCTGCGCGAGTTCCTCTCGTCGTTCGCCGCGTTCCTCTCCGGACCGATCGGCAAGGCCGCCCAGGCACTCGTCGGCGAACTGCCGCACGAGCCCGAGCTGGCCTCGGCGTTCCGGGAGACGTTCCTGATCTCGCAGCGCGACGTGCTGCGCGGCATCCTCGACCGCGCCGCCGAACGGGGCGAGCTCAAAGCCGACGCCCCGCGCGGCATGGCCGTCGAGATCGCGGGCGCGGCCCTGATCTACCGGCTGATGCTCACGGGAGACCCGCTCGACGAGCCGTTCGTGGAGAAGGTCGTCGAGCAGGTCCTCTTACCGTTGGTGCACGCCTGAGCAGGTAGCCGGAAGCCGTGTTCGCAACTCGCCGTCCGGTGTGGTGGATGAAGGGCGCCTTCCTCCACCTGGCGTGGATGAAGGCGCCCTTCATCCACGTAACTGACCGGCAGGCGGGTCGCGGACGAAGACCTCCGGCAAGACGCCTAGCGGAACAGCTTGCGCACCAGCGCGAAGCCGACCACCGCGCCAACCGCGATCAGCGTGTACTTGACCTTGGGCTGGCTCAGCACGTCGAGCACGGACGACTTGCCCTGCTCGACGAGCTTCTGCGGGTTCGCGCGTTCGCTGAGCTCGTCCAGGGTGGCGGCCAGCGCGGTGCGAGCCTGTTCGATCTCGCGCTGGATGGTGTCGGGATCGCGAGCCACATGTCCTCCTAGCAGCGGTTCTGTCCGCAACCGTAGTGGACGGTCACCGACCCGGCTTCGAGCGACCCGAGAGAGCGAGTACATGAAGGGCCTATAGGCTTCCACGTGAGGGGTCGTAGCCCAATTGGCAGAGGCACTGGGTTTAGGTCCCAGCCAGTGGGGGTTCGAGTCCCCCCGACCTCACTCGATGGCGGCGAACCATGTTCGCGGAGGGCGCTCACCAGGCCATCTCGTGGTGTTTTGTGGGGGCGAAGCCCCCCACACCCCACCCGGCGGGCTTCGCCCCCGGACCCCCGGTGCTCGTCCGCGCGTTCAGCCGGGCCGACCCCGAAGACGCTGGCGGGCGGGCCCGCACGCCGCCCCAACCTCAGCGGATCTGCGCCGCGCCAACTGCACGGCGCACCCCGCCCACACCACTGCGAGCCCACGTGCAGCCCCTGCCTGCGTCAGCCCCCGGTGGAGCCCCAGTCGGCGATCTGCGCGCGTGTCGTCAGGTCCAGCTTGCGCCGCACCCGTTGCAGGTGCGTCTCGACCATCCGCCGCGAGATCCGCAGCTCGTCGCCGATGCCCGCGTTCGTCCGCCCGGCCGCGACCAGCGCCACGACCTGCCGTTCCCGGTCGCTGAGCTCCTGGGGTTCGGCACGATCGGCCAGCGCGTGCGCGACGGCCTGTTCGCGGGTCATCTTCCGCCCCTCGGCCAGGAACGTGTCCGCGCCGCGCAGCGCCACCCGTGAGGCCCGCACGGCCTCGATGACCTCGCTGTGCCACACCGGGTCCTTCGCGTACGCGCCCTCCCGCAGGCAGGAGGCGGCACCGACCAGCCGCAACGCCCGCCTCGGGTCACCGCGCCGGTGCGCGATCAGGCCGAGGCCCTCCAGCACGTCCGCGACCCAGAAGCCGGTGTGCCACGACCGCAGCGACTCCAGGAAGTACTCGGCGGCCTCGTCGACCTCGTCGCGTTGCAGCGCGCGCACGCCGACCGTGTGCAGGAAGATCGCCAACCGGCGTGGTGGTGCCAGTCGGCGGTACACGGGCAGCATGTCGGCGAGCAGCGCGTCGGCGAACTCCGCGTCACCCGACCGCAGTGCCGCCCACGCCAGGTTGTGCTCGACGAGCGCCAGGTCCAGCGGGTCGGCGGTCGGGGCGAGCAGCGCGAGGGCCTCCTCGTAGTACTTGCGGGCCTCGCCGTCGCGGTCGGCGCGGACGTGCTCGCCCGCCAGCGCGTTGAGCGCCTGGGCCAGCAGCGTCGGGTCCCCCAGCTCGCGGCCGAGCGCCACCGCCTCCTCGGCCCACGCCATGCCCTCGTTGGACTCGGTGCCCGCGAGGTGTGCCAGGTGGCACGACGCGAGACAGCGCTCGGCCGGGTCGGCTGCCGTGCGCACCGCCGCCTCCAGCAGCGACCGCCCCTGCGACACCTGCCCCTGGTCGCGCCACGCCACGGACAGCATCAGCGCGAGCCGCAGGTAGCACGGGTCCGCGGTGCGGGCGGCCCAGTCGACGGCGCACCGCAGGTTGCCGCACTCTGTGATCAACGGGTCGGCGATCTCCGGGAAGACCGTCGAGGTGAACCTCGGCCAGTGCCCGGCGAACCAGCGCGCGACCCCGGCGACCACCGTGTCCGACCGTTCACCGAGTTTTTCCCGGCCGTACAACCGAACCGACTCCAGCTGCTCGAACCGCCCGGGCCCGCTGAAGGTCAGCAGCGACTTGGCCACGAGCGCGGACAGCAGCGCCAGCACGCGGTCGGCGGTCAGGTCGCACGCCGCCACCGCGACGTCGAGCCCGAAGCTGCCGGGGAACGGCGAGAGGCACCGGAACGCGTGCTGCTCGTCGGCGCTGAGGTGGTCGTAGCTCCACTCGATCGCGGCGCGCAGGCTCTGGTGACGTTCGGCGGCGGTGCGGTTGCCGCGGTTGAGCAGCTCCAGCCGGTCGTCCAGGCGCGCCAGCAGTTCCTCGACCGGCAGCACGGTGACCAGGCGCGCGGCGAGCTCGATGGCGAGCGGGAGGCGGTCCAGGCGGGCGCACAACGTGGCCAGCACGTCCCGGTCGTCGAACCGCAGGCCGAGCTGGTTGGCCCGCGCGCGGTCGGCGAACAGCTCCACCGCGCAGGGGATCGGCAACGGCTGCACGGCGAACAGCACCTCGCCCGGCACCCGCAGCGGTTCGCGGCTCGTGGCGATGACGCGGATGCCGGGGCAGCCGAGCAGGAGCGGCTCCAGCAGCGCCGCACACTCCGCGGCGACGCGCTCGCAGTTGTCCAGCACCAGCAGCATCGTCCGGCCCGCCAGCGCGTGCACCAGGGTGCTCAGCACGGGTTCGCGGGTGACCTCGCCGATGCCCAGCGCCATGGCGCACGCGCGCGCCACCCCACCGGAAACCGAGGAGAGCTCGACCCGTTCCGCCCGGCCGTCGGTGAACTCCTCGGCCAGCCTGGACTTCCCGACCCCGGCCGGGCCGACGAGCGTGAGCACGCGGGCGTCCGCGAACTCGGTGAGGCGCTCCAGCTCGGCGTCGCGCCCGATGAAGCTGTCCAGTGCCGTGAGCGGCTCGTTCGCCCGCTGCCGGTAAGCCCGTTGACGGCAGGCGTTGGAGCAGTACCGCGCTTGTCTGCGCCGGGAGGTGGCGGTCGCGGCGCCGCAGGTCGCACACGTCCCCACCTGGTCGGCCATCGAACTCATCGTAGTCATCCGGTTACGGGGCGGAAAGGGCTTTCCGGGCATGTTGTGGACCAACGGCGCGTCAACGCGTATACATCGGATCTGTCGCCGCCGCGACTGAGGTTCTGGGAGGACTGGACATGCGGTTGACCCCCGCGCGATGGCGCGCGGCAACAGCGTTGGTCGTCGCGCTGACAGCGAGCGCCACAACCCCTGTGGCATCGGCAGAACCAGCGGCGAAGGACGCCTGGCCGAAGGCGGTCGTGCAGCTGTCGAACGGCGTTCCGACGCTGTCCGTGACCCGTGGCGGCACCACCGTGCTCGAGCCGAGCCCACTGGGCGTGGTGACGGAAAGAGCGGATCTTTCTGGCGGATTGACGCTGACCGGCCACACCGAACGGCGGGTGTTCGAGCACTACACCGCGTCGTCGGGCAAGCAGGGGCAGCGCACGGTGGCGCACAAGGAAGAGCGCTACTCGTTCACCGGCGCGGCCCGGCTGGATCTCGTCGTGCGGACCGCGGCGGACGGCGTCGCGTACCGGTACGAGCTGCCGGCCGGGCTGGGCAACGTGCTGCGCGAGACGTCGGCGTTCGTCGTGCCTTCCGCCGCGACGGCGTGGATCGCCAAGTACCGGCGGGACTACGAGAACCCGTTCGTGCAGACGAACGCGGCCACCGCGGAGTCCGCCGAGTACCTGCACCCGGCGCTGTTCGAGACGAACGGCGTGTACGCGCTGCTCACCGAGTCCTCCGTGGACGGTCGACACTCGGGCGCGCGACTGGTGCACACCACCGGTTCGGGCGTCTACTCGATCAAGTACTGGGACGAGCAGGTGCAGGTGGACGGCGCGTGGCAGTCGCCGTGGCGCACCGCGATCGTCGGCACCCTGGCGGAGGTCACGGAGTCGACGCTGGTGGACGACCTGGCACCGGCCTCGAAGGTGCGCGACACGTCGTGGATCAAGCCGGGCAAGGTGTTCTGGAGCTGGCTCGCCGGCGGCCGCGAGGCCGGGCAGAGCCTCGCGATGCAGAAGCAGTACGTGGACTACGCGGCACAGCACGGCTGGCCGTACGCGCTGGTCGACGCCGGCTGGTACTTCGACCCGAACTGGGACTACGACCCGTCGTGGGAGCAGACCTCGTGGATCCCGCAGCTAGTGTCCTACGCCGCCGCACGCGGCGTGAAGATCCATCTGTGGATCCACTACGACGAGCTCGACACGCCCGCTGAGAGCGCTGCCAGGCTGGCGCTGTTCGAGAAGTGGGGCATCGCGGGCGTGAAGATCGACTTCATGGACTCCGACGGACAGGACCGCTACCGCTGGTACGACAGGATTCTCGCGGAGACCGCCCAGCACCACCTGCTGGTGAACTTCCACGGCTCGACGATCCCGCACGGCCTCCAACGGACGTGGCCACAGGTCATGACCATGGAAGCCGTACACGGTGGAGAGAAGTCCTCCGGCCTCACCGGAACGCACCTGACCTCGCTGCCGTTCACGCGCAACGTCGTCGGTGGCATGGACTACACGCCGTTGGCCTGGCACCGTCCTTCACGCACCACGTCCGACGCGCACGAACTGGCGCTGACCGTGATCTACGAGTCGGGTCTGGAGAACCTGGCAGGGCGCCCGGAGGACTACGCGGCGCGGCCCGCCGCCGAGCGGTTCATCGACCAGGTGCCGACCGCGTGGGACGAGACCCGGCTGCTGTCCGGGCGTCCTGCCGACCACTCGGTGTTCGCCCGCCGGTCCGGTGACCGGTGGTTCATCGGTGGCGGGTACTCCGGTGCCGCCAGGACCGTGTCCGTGCCGTTCGACCTGCCGTCCGGTCGCTGGCTGGTGGAGATCACGCGCGACGGTCCTGCCGGTCTCGTGCGCGAGTCCCGGACCGTGCGTTCGGGTGACGTGCTGACGCTCGACGTCGTGGCCAACGGCGGGTTCGCCGCTATCGCCTGCCGCGCGGGTTCACGCACCTGTGAGCGACCGGTGTCCGCCGTGCCTTCGACTTCCGTCTCCACCGCCTCCAACGGCTTCAAGGTGACCGGCCTCTTCACCACGAAGGAGGACGTGCACGGGGTGACGCTGGCACCTCGCGTGCCCGCCGGGTGGTCGGTGCAGGGCGAGCCGGTCAGGGCCCGTGCGGTGCGCTCCGGTCAGGCGCTGTCGGGATCGTGGACCGTCGTGCCGCCCGCGTCCCCTTCGTCCTACGGCTACTTCGACATACCGGTCGTCGCGTCCTTCAACGGCGGCGTGGAGTCCGAGAAGACCGCGCGGGTGCACCTGGTGCGGCCGCTCTCGGACGGCTGGTCCTACCTGACGGACCGCCCGTGGGTGTCCGCGGTCGGCGGTAACGGCCCGGTCGAGAAGGACCTCACCAACGGCGGCAGCGCCGCCGGCGACGGCCGGGGCATCGCGATCCGCCGGGTCACCTACGGCAAGGGTCTCGGCACGTACGCGTCGTCCGAGATCACTTACGCGCTCGACGCGCGCTGCACCGCTTTCGCCGCCTCGGTCGGCGTCGACGACGAGGCGGGCCTGGACGTGGCCCGGCAGAAGGCAGGCGGCACGGTGTCGTTCCAGGTGCTCGGCGACGGCGCGGTCCTCGCCGACACGGGCGTTCTGGGCGTGCGCACCCCTGCTCGCGACCTGACCGCGGACGTGAGCGGCGTGAGGACTCTCACCCTGCGCGTCCTCGACGGCGGTGACGGCACGCAGAACGACCACGCTTCTTGGGCCGACGCAAGGATTCGCTGCGCATAGCGGGTTTTCCGCGAAGTCCGGAATGCGGTTCACGCCACCCGGACTTCGCGGTCGGCCCCGGCGTCCTCTCCGTAACTTGGACTGCATGAACTTGGTCGACTGGGTCACCGACCTGATGAACACGGCCGGCGCACCCGGAGCGGCTGCGGCCATCGCGCTGGAGAACCTGTTCCCGCCGCTGCCGAGCGAGGTCTTCCTGCCGCTGGCCGGTTTCACCGCCGGTCAGGGCAAGATGTCGTTGGCCGACGCCATCCTCTGGACCACGGCCGGCTCCGTGGCGGGAGCTCTGGTGCTCTACTGGATCGGCGCGCTGCTGGGCCGCGACCGCGTGCGCCGCATCGCCTCCCGCATGCCGCTGGTCCGCCTGTCCGACGTGGACAGGACGGAGGCGTGGTTCCTGCGCAACGGCTACCGCGCGGTGTTCTTCGGCCGCATGATCCCGGTCTTCCGCAGCCTGATCTCGATCCCCGCCGGTGTCGAACGCATGCGGTTGGCGCCGTTCATCGCCTACACCGCGGCCGGCAGTCTCCTGTGGAACACAGCCCTGATCCTCGCGGGCTACCTGCTGGGCGACAACTGGCACCTGGTCGAGCAGTACGTCGGCATCGTGTCGAAGGTCGTGCTGGTGCTCGCGGGTGTGGCGGTGCTGTTCTTCGTGGTGTCGCGCCTGGTGAAGGCGAGGAAGGCTGCCCGGACGCGCTCCTGAGCAGCACCCTCACCCCTTCACGTACGTCCGCAGGTGCTGAGCCGTCAACGTCTCCCCGGACGCGACCAAATCGTGCGGCGTCCCCGTGAACACCACCTTGCCGCCGTCGTGCCCCGCCCCGGGCCCCATGTCGACGATCCAGTCGGCGTGCGCCATCACCGCCTGGTGGTGCTCGATCACCACAACGGTGTTCCCGTTGTCCACCAACCGGTCCAGCAACCCGAGCAACTGGTCCACGTCAGCCAGGTGCAGTCCGGTCGTGGGCTCGTCGAGCACGTACACCGACCCCTTGTCGGTCATGTTGATCGCGAGCTTCAACCGCTGCCGCTCACCACCGGACAACGTGTTCAGCGGCTGCCCCAGCCCGAGGTAGCCCAGCCCCACGTCCACCAGCCGGTCGAGGATCACCTTCGTCGGCCCGTCGGAGAAGAACGAGGCGGCGGCAGCGATCGGCATCTCCAGCACCTCGGCGATGTTCTTGCCGTTCAACCGGTAGCCCAGCACCTTCTGCGTGTACCGCTTGCCGCCGCACTCCTCGCACACGGTGGCGACGCCGGCCATCATCGCGAGGTCGGTGTAGATGAGGCCGATGCCCTTGCAGTTCGGGCAGGCGCCGTCGGAGTTGGCGCTGAACAGCGAGTCCTTGACGTTGTTGGCCTTGGCGAACGCCTTGCGGATGTGGTCGAGCATGCCCGTGTAGGTGGCGGGGTTCGAGCGCTTCGAGCCGCGGATGGGCGACTGGTCGACCTTGACCACGTCCGCACGCGACCCGAGCGAGCCGTGGATCAGCGACGACTTGCCCGAGCCCGCCACGCCCGTCACGACGGTGAGCACGCCGAGGGGGATGTCCACGGAGACGTTCTTGAGGTTGTGCAGCTTCGCGCCCCTGACCGAGATCTTGCCCCGGCCGACGCGCACCTGGTCGCGCAGGCCGGCCTTGTGGTCGAGGTGTGTGCCCGTCAACGTGCCGGACTTGCGCAGGCCCGCGAGGTCGCCGGTGTAGCAGAGCTCGCCGCCGTTCACGCCGGCGCCGGGGCCGAGGTCGACGACGTGGTCGGCGATCGCGATGGCCTCGGGCTTGTGCTCGACGACGAGGACCGTGTTCCCCTTGTCCCGCAGGCGGAGCAGCAGGTCGTTCATCCGCTCGATGTCGTGCGGGTGCAGCCCGGTGGTGGGCTCGTCGAAGACGTACGTCACGTCGGTCAGCGCGGAGCCGAGGTGCCGCACCATCTTCACGCGTTGCGCCTCACCACCGGACAGCGTGCCGGACTCGCGGTCCAGCGACAGGTACCCCAGGCCGATCTCGACCAGCGAGTCCAGGGTGTTCAGCAGGTTCGCCAGGAGTGGCGCCACCTCGGAGTCGGTGACCTTGCGCAGGAACGCGGCCAGGTCGCTGATCTGCATCGAGGACAGCTCGGCGATGTTCCTGCCCTTGATCTTGCAGCCGAGCGCGGCCTGGTTGAGCCTCGTGCCGTCGCAGGCGGTGCACGTCGTGAACGTCATGGCGCGGTCCATCCACGCCCGCACGTGCGGCTGGACCGTGTCGCGTTCCTTGCCCGCGTAGATCCGGTCGAACTTGACCAGCAGGCCCTCGTAGTTGAAGTTGAACTTGTCCCGCTTGAGCTTCTGCGCCGGAGCGTGGAGGAAGAGCTCCCACTCCTTCTTCGTGAAGTTCTTGAGCTTCTTGTCCATGTCGAAGAACTCCGACATGTTGTAGGTCTGCCAGTACTGCGAGCGCGGGTGGAAGTTCGGGATCTTGATGGCGCCCTCGTTGAGGGACTTCTCGACGTCGTACATCTCGTTCATGTCCAGGCCGCGGACGCTGCCGATGCCCTCGCACTCCGGGCACATGCCGTCGGTCGAGTTGAAGCTGAACGCGGTGGACGTGCCGATGTGCGGCTTGCCGAGGCGGCTGAACACGATGCGCAGCATGGTGTGCGCGTCGGTGGCGGTGCCGACCGTCGACCGCGAGTTCGCGCCCATGCGTTCCTGGTCGACGATGATCGCGGCGCTGAGGTTGCGCAGCTCGTCGACGTCGGGGCGGCCCAGGTTCGGCATCATGGCCTGCAGGAACGCCGTGTAGGTCTCGTTGATGAGCCGCTGCGACTCGGCGGCGATCGTGCCGAACACGAGCGACGACTTCCCGGACCCGGACACACCCGTGAACACGGTGAGGCGGCGCTTGGGGATGTCCAGCGAGACGTTGCGCAGGTTGTTCTCCCGCGCCCCGCGCACCTCGATCACGTCGTGGCTGTCGGCGGCGATTGGTTCCTGTCCACGCTTGCGGCTCATCGCACGACGGTCCCGCGCGCCGGTCGATCGTCACTCGAGCCGTGCTGGGGTCTCCAGGTGACGCATCAGTTCACGGACGGCACTGCGTCCGGCTCGGTTGGCGCCGATCGTGCTCGCGGAGGGGCCGTAACCGACGAGGTGGATGCGCGGGTCGGCGACCACGCGCGTGCCGTCGACCTCGATGCCACCGCCCGCCGAACGCAGATGCAGGGGCGCGAGGTGGCCGAGGTCGTGCCGGAACCCCGTCGCCCACAGGATGACGTCGGCGTCGAAGTGCTCCCCGGACGCCCACACGACGCCGTCCGGCGTGATGCGGTCGAACATCGGCTTGCGGTCCAGCACCCCGGACGCGATCGCGGCGCGCGTCCGGTCGTTGAGCGCCAGCCCCGTCACGCTCACGACGCTGCGCGGGATCAGCCCCTTGCGGACGCGTTCGTCGACCATGCCGACGACCCGGCGGCCGTAGTCCTCGGTGAACGGGCCTTCCCGCCACACCGGTTCGTGCCGCGTGACCCACCGGGTCTCCGCGGCGAAAGGAGCGAGTTCCATGAGCAGCTGTGTCGCGGAAGCACCGCCACCCACCACCACGACCCGCTTACCCGCGAACTCCTCGGGCCCCTGGTAGTCCGCGGTGTGCAGCTGTCGTCCCTGGAACGTCTCCTGGCCGGGGTGGTGCGGCCAGAACGGGCGGCGCCACGTGCCGGTCGCGTTGATCAGGCCGCGGGTGGTCCAGACGCCGTGGGACGTCTCGACCTTGAGCAGCGAGCCGTCGTCGACGACCTGCGTGACGTTCACCGGACGGATCACCGGCAGGTCGAAGAGCTGCTCGTAGCGGGCGAAGTACGACGGGATCGCGACGTTGGCGGGCTCGTCCGGCGAGGGCTGCTCGAACGGCATGCCGGGCAGTTCGTGGATGCCGTGCACGGTCCGCATCCGCAACGAGGGCCAGCGGTGCAGCCACGCGCCGCCCGGAGCGTCGTTCGCGTCCAGCACGACGTGGTCGACGCCACGGCGCCGGAGGAAGTACGAGGCGGACAGGCCGGCCTGTCCCGCGCCGATCACCACCACATCCGTCACACCACGATCAACCGGGAGGAGGCCGCGAAACGTCCCAGCTGTGACACACGGATCACTCACCGCGGAACGAGTTGCCCGCGTCACGGAAGAAGTCACGAAGTATCGGTGTTGATCGATGTATGAGCCGACTTCGTGAGATTCCGCTGTCCGTTCTCGACCTCGCCCCCATCACGTCGGGATCGGATGCCTCGACCGCACTGCGGAACTCCCGCGAACTCGCGCAGCAGGCGGAACGTCTCGGCTACCACCGGTACTGGTTCGCCGAGCACCACAACATGCCGGGCATCGCGTCGTCCGCACCCGCCGTGCTGATCGGGCACATCGCGGACGCCACGTCGACCATCCGCGTCGGTTCCGGTGGCGTGATGCTGCCCAACCACGCGCCGCTGGTGGTCGCGGAGCAGTTCGGCATGCTGGAGGCGCTGCACCCCGGCCGCATCGACCTCGGCATCGGCCGCGCGCCCGGCACCGACCAGAAGACGGCACGGGCGCTGCGGCGCACCGAGGCCGGGCTGTCCGCGGAGAACTTCCCGCAGGAGCTCACCGAGCTCATCCAGTACTTCGAGGGCACCGCGGAGCTCAACGCCGTGCCCGCCGCCGGCAACAAGCCGCCGATCTGGCTGCTCGGCTCGTCCGGTTACAGCGCGCAGGCCGCCGGTCTGCTCGGCCTGCCGTTCGCGTTCGCCCACCACTTCAGCGCCCAGAACACGTTGCCCGCACTGGAGCTGTACCGGCGGCACTTCCGGCCGTCGGAGGTCCTCCAGGAGCCGTACGCGATGGTGTGCGCCTCGGTGATCGTGGCCGACACCGACGAGCACGCCCGGTACATCGCCGGTCCGGGGGCGCTGTCGTTCGTGCGGCTGCGCCAGGGACGCCCGGCACCGCTGGCCACGCCGGAGGAGGCCGCGGCCTACCCGTACACCGAGATCGACGAGTTCGTGATCGAGGACCGGATGTCCACCCAGATCATCGGGTCCCCCTCAACGGTCCGGGCCGGGCTCGACGAGTTGATGGAGTCGACGGCCGCCGACGAGCTGATGGTGACGACCATCGTGCACGGCCACGAAGACCGCCTCCGTTCCTTCGAACTGCTCAGCGAGGTGGCTGAACGGACGCCGACGATGGGCCGTTCAGCCGCACATACGTGAGTCGGCCACGCGTGACCTTCACGTTTCGTACGACTGTCGCTGGTCTGAACGGGTGATAAACGGCTCCGCTTGTAGCGCCAGACACACTGTGGGCGATGATCGGTGTGAGCGCGCACGCCCCCCGACGCGCTCCCTAGCTTCACCAGACGGACGGCGTGGGGCAGGCGCACTGTGTGGCGCCGCCCACGCCGCCCATCACGAGACGGCCACGGCCCGGCACCAGGTCCGCTTCAAGGCCCTCTTCCGGTCCCCGCCACCCCTTCGGCACCGTCACAGTTGACGGGAGTCGTTCACACCCACCGCCGGGGTGGGAAAGGGGAGTTCGTGAAGTTCGCCAAATCGGCCGCGGGCCTGTGCCTGGTGCTGGCCGTGGCGGGATGTGCGGGCCCCCGTGTCGCCGTCACCCCGGACGAGAACCTGACCGTCGAACAACGAGCCGAGACGCCCAGCGCGGCCGGCGCCGCCGCGTTCGGCACGCAGCGCGTGTGGGCCTCCGGCCTCTCCATCGTGGTGTCCGCCCCCCGTTCGCTCACGCCGTCCCCGACGGCCGTCCCACCGGCCAGGCGCACCGCGGTCTTCACGATCACCGTCTACAACGGCTCCAAGGCGTCCTACCGCCCCTCCAAGCTCACCGTGCGCGCCACGGCCGACGGCTCCCCCGCCGCCGAGCTGATCGACTCCGCACAGGGCCTCAACGGCCTCGCCGGCGCCGTCGCGGAGCTCCCGCCCGGCCGTGACACCCAGATCCAGGTGGCGTTCGCCGTGTCCGAGCTGCCGGTGAAGATGCAGCTGAGCGTGCAGCCGGGTGGTCAGGCACAGGACGCGGCCACCGTCTTCGAAGGCCAGGCCTAGGCCGGGATCCTCGACGAGGCGCGCGCCCGTTCCAGGCACGCCCCGTGGTCGATGAAGGGCGCCTTCCTCCACCTGAGGTCGATGAAGGCGCCCTTCATCCACCTCAGGTCTGCGGCGAGGCATCCGAGCGGCGGGCCTAGGCTCGACGGCATGACCAGTCGTCTCGAACCTGGAGACATCGCGCCCGCGTTCACGCTGCCCGACAGCGAGGGCAAGCCGGTGTCCCTGTCCGACTACCTCGGCAAGTCCGTGGTCGTGTACTTCTACCCGGCCGCGAGCACGCCGGGCTGCACCAAGCAGGCCTGCGACTTCCGCGACAACCTCGGCGTCCTCGCCGACTCCGGCTACGAGGTCGTCGGCATCTCGCCCGACAAGCAGGAGAAGCTCGCCAAGTTCCGCGACGCGGAAGGCCTGAACTTCCCGCTGCTCGGCGACCCGGGCAAGAAGGTCCTGACCGAGTGGGGCGCGTTCGGCGAAAAGCAGAACTACGGCCGCACCGTCCAGGGCGTCATCCGCTCCACGTTCCTCGTCGGCCCCGACGGCAAGATCGTCAAGGCCATGTACAACGTCCGCGCCACCGGCCACGTCGCCAAGCTGCTGCGCGAACTCCCCGCTTGAATTTCACTCCAGAGGTGACGCCGCCGCCGCAAGACTTGCGGCGGCGGCCCCTTCTTCGGGTATGGTCGAGGTGAGGGCGTGCAAAATGCCGCCCCTTGTTCCGGTGAGGGTGATACACCGTGTGTCGCTTGACGGCACCTCGCGGTCCCGACATCCCGTCTGATTTCGTCCTGCGCGTCCACTTCCCCACGCGCGGCGGTTGACCTGGGCTGATCAGCCCCGTCGTCCGTTCGCTGTCAAACACGTGCGTTTCGCGTACGTGCATTTCGTGCTGGGAAAATTCAATGCTCAAGTGGATATTGCTGACCGTCGCCGTGGGCGCGGAAGTTTTCGCGACCCTTTGTCTCAAGTACTCCGACGGCTTCACGAAACCGTGGCCCGTCGCAGGCCTCGGCGCAGGTTTCCTCACCGCGCTCTACCTGGAGTCGGTGGTGATCCGGATGGGCCTGCCCGTCGCGATCACCTACGCGGTCTGGGCCGGTGCGGGCATCGCCCTGGTCGCCATCACCAGCCGCGTGCTCTTCGCCGACCCGCTGAACCTCGCGATGCTGACCGGCATGGCCCTCATCGCGGCAGGCGTGTGCGTCGTGTCCGTCGCGTCCCACGCACAGGCGGCCACGGTCTAACCTCGTTTGGGTGGGCTTGGAAATCGCCGCCGCCAAACTCGGTCAGACCATCGCGACCCGCGCCGCCACCGCCTGGCTGGCGGGTCGCGACAAGGAGAAGGCCCGGACCTCCTCCCTGACCGAGCTCGCGGCGGCACAGCTCGCGAAACCGTTGCAGCAGGCCAAGCTCAAGACCCTGGTCGAGAGCATCGGCCACACGGTCGCCGAGCAGTTGGAGCCCGTCCTGCAACGGTGTCCCGAGGACGAGATCGACGCCTCGCTCGCCGCGGTCGAGGTGGCGCTGCAGTCGATCGACCTGTCCGACGAGGCGCTGCTCGCCGACGACGCCGATCCCGAGGTGCTGGCGCGCCGCATCCGCAAGGAGCTGCCGCGCCAGGACCTGGGCCGGTTCTACGACCTCGCGCTCGACCAGTCGTGCCGCCACCTGGTGCAGGTGATCAGGCACCTGCCGTCGTTCCAGCCGCGCGCCCTCGCCGAGGTGCTCTCCCGCGCCACGGCCCAGACCGCGCTGCTCGAGGACGTCCTCGCCCGCTTGCCGCGCACCTCGCTGCACGCACCGCAGGGAACGAGCAACGACGACGAGTTCCGCGACGAGTACCTGCGCTACATCGCCGCCAACCTCGACCGTCTTGAGCTCCTGGGATTGTCCATGAAGGACCGCCCGCGCCTGGCGCTGAGCGTCGCCTACCTGAGTCTCACGGTGTCAGGGGCGCAACGACAGCGGCACGAGTGGTTCGGCCAGGCCGACCACCACTCGCACTCGGGCGTGCGCGTCGAGTCGGCCCTGGTCAGCCGCACCCTGGTCCGCGGTGAAGCGGGCTCGGGCAAGACGACGTTGCTCGACTGGCTCGCGGTCACCGCCGCCCGCGGCGGGTTCGTCGGCAACCTGCAGTCGTGGAACGGCCTGGTCCCGTTCCCGGTCCGGCTGCGCGCCTACGCCGACTCACCGCTGCCCTCCAAGCCGGAGGACTTCGTCACGGGATGGCTCGCCGGGATCATGCCCGCCGGGTGGGTCCATCGAGTTCTGCAGGCGGGCAAAGGACTCCTGCTGGTGGACGGCGTCGACGAGGTGCCGCCGTCGAAGCGCCAGCACGTCCGGGAGTGGCTGCGCGAGCTCGTGCACGTCTTCCCGTCCGCGCAGGTCGTGGTGACGGCACGTCCCGCGGCGACGGACGAGAAGTGGTTGGCGGAGCTGGACTTCTCGTCCGTCGAGCTGGAGCAGATGAGCCCGGCCGACGTGAAGGTGTTCCTGCAGCGGTGGCACGAGGCCGCCGGGGCGCCCGAGGAAGCCCAACGGCGGCTGACCACCCAGCTGGACAGCCGCGAGCACCTGCGTTCCCTCGCCTCCTCGCCGTTGCTCTGCGCGATGTTGTGCGCGCTGAACCTCGGCCGGGTCTCGGAGCTGCCGCAGAGCCGCATGGAGTTGTACGCGGCCGCGCTGACCATGCTCCTGGACCTCCGCGACGCCGAACGCGGCATCGCCCGCATCCTCACCACCTCCGACAAGACGGTGCTGCTGCGGGATCTGGCGTGGCGGCTCACCCTGGGCGGCCGAACCCAGCTGCCCACGGCCAAAGTGCACGAGCACGTGGCGCGCAAGATCCGCTCGATGCCCAACGTCGACGAGGAACCCGGCGCCGTCGTCACGCACCTGCTGGAACGCAGCGGCGTCATCCGCGAACCCGTACCGGGCCAGGTCGACTTCGTGCACCGGACGTTCCAGGAGTACCTGGCCGGCGAGGAGGCGATGCAGGACGGCCAGGTCGAGACGCTGGTCGCCCACGCCCACCAGGACTCGTGGACGCAGACGATCGTGCTGGCCTGCGGACACGGCCACCGCTCCCAGGTCACCGAACTCCTGACCGAGGTGCTCGACCGCGCCGACCGCGAACCGCGCAACGCTCGCCGACTGCGGCTGCTGGCCGCCGCGTGCCTGGAAACCATCAGGGACGTCGACGCGGACGTACATGACCGGATCGACGCGATCATCAGGGACCGGCTGGTTCCACCGCGCAGCAAGAAGGAGACCACGTCACTGGCCACGATCGGGCATCGCGTCCTGCGCTACCTGCCAACGGATCTCGACGGGCTCTCGGACGCTGCCGCGGGAGCGACCGTGCGCAGCGCGGCACTGGTGGGATCGCCAGAAGCGATGGCACGACTGGCCGGGTACGCCCGCGATCCTAGGGAGAACGTGCAAGAGGCGCTTCTTGAAGCGTGGCTCAACTTCGACCCGCAACGCTATGCGGAAGAGGTGCTGGCCGATGCGCCGTTGGACAACGGCTACGCGAGGATCACGACCACCCGTCTGATCCCTTACCTGGATCTTCTCCAGCGCCTGCGTGGTACCGATCTCTGGCTCGATGACGAAGCACATACGGACCTGCGGTTCCTCGATCGCGTGAGGGGATTGCGGTACCTCAGCACGCCGACCTCGGGTGAGATCGACGTCAGCCCGCTGGAGCCGACCCGTCCGGTGGTGGTCAACCTGCGCCGCGCCCAGCAGTACTCGAACCTGGACCGGCTGCCGCAGATCCCCGTGTTCCTGGGCTTGACGCAGGCCGAGCCCTGGCACGATCTGGACTTCCTGCGCGGGCGGGCCTGCAACAACCTCCACCTCAGCAGAACGGCGCCTGACTGCGATCTGACCCCGCTCGCGGAAGTGGCCGATCTGAAGACGTTGTACTGCTACAACTGGCCCGACCTCAGTGCGATGCCCGACCTGCCGAATCTGCACACCCTCGGGCTCGGGGGCCACATCCCGGTGGACGTCCTGCCGTTGAAGAACCGGTCGCTGGTTCTGGAATTGAGCCGATACCTCTCCTACCCAGGAGTCGAGGAACTCGGTCCCGGAGTAAGAGTGAGGTGGATCGGTTAGACCAGCTTGCGCAGGTGCGGGACCAGCAGCTTCAACGCCCGGCCCCGGTGCGACTCGGCGTCCTTCTGCTCGGCAGTCATCTCGGCCGACGTGATCGAGTACCCCTCCGGCACGAAGATCGGGTCGTACCCGAACCCGTTGGTCCCGCGCCGCTCCCGCAGCAACGTCCCCCGCCACTCGCCCCGCACGACGACCTCTTCGCCGCCAGGCGCGACGAGCGCCACGACCGACACGAACGCCGCACCGCGCCGCTCGTCCGGCACGTCGCCGAGCTGCCCCAGCACCAGATCCAGGTTGGCGTCGTCATCGCCGTGCCGACCGGACCACCGCGCGGACAGCACACCCGGCATGCCGTTCAGCTCGTCCACCGCCAGCCCGGAGTCGTCCGCAACCGACACCAGTCCGGTGGCGGCAGCGGCATCACGGGCCTTGGCCAGCGCGTTGCCCTCGAAGTCGGGCGCGGTCTCGGGTGCCTCGGGGAACTCAGGCACATCCGCCAAAGACAGGACGGAGATCCCGGACAACCCTTCGGCAGAAACGATGCGCTGCAGCTCGCGCAGCTTCTTGGCGTTGCGGGAGGCCAGCAGCAGCTTCATCGCTTGCTCGCCTTGGGCTCGGGCAGCACGCCGGGGTACGGCTGCGCCAGGGCGGCGGCCTGGATGCGGTTCAGCTCGGCGCAGCCCAGCAGCGCCACGTCCAGCATGCGGTCCAAAGTGGACCGGGCGAAGGTCGCGCCCTCGCCGGTGCCCTGCACCTCGATGAGCGTGCCGGCGTCGGTGGCGACGACGTTCATGTCGACCTCGGCGCGCGAGTCCTCTTCGTACGGCAGGTCCAGCCGGACGCGGCCGTCCACGACGCCGACCGACACGGCGGACACCGCGCAGGACAGCGGTGAGGGGTCGGCCAGACGGCCCGCGGCGCCCAGCCACGTCACGGCGTCGGCGAGAGCCACGTAGGCGCCGGTGATCGCGGCGGTGCGGGTGCCGCCGTCGGCCTGGATGACGTCGCAGTCGATGACGATGGTGTTCTCGCCGAGGGCCGCCAGGTCGATGCAGGCCCGCAGGGAGCGGCCGATCAGGCGCGAGATCTCGTGGGTGCGGCCGCCGATGCGGCCCTTCACGGACTCGCGGTCGCTTCTGGTGTGGGTGGCGGACGGGAGCATCGCGTACTCGGCGGTCACCCAGCCGAGGCCCGAGCCCGAACGCCAGCGGGGGACGCCTTCGGTGACACTCGCGGCGCAGAGCACGCGGGTGTTGCCGAACTCGACCAGGACCGAGCCCGCGGGCCAGGTCTGGTATCCACGCGTGATCCGGATGTCACGCAACACGTCGTCGTTCCTACCGTCGCTTCGCACCACGGCGGCTACCTTAGTGAACCCTGCGGAGCGTGAAGGCGTAGGGAGAGACATGACGATCGACGGTATTCCGCTTCACCCGTTGTTCGTGCACGCCGTGGTCGTGCTGCTGCCGCTCGCGGCGGTCAGTTCGGTCGCGATCGCGCTCGTACCCGGCTGGCGGCGCAGGTACGCCTGGCTGGTGCTGGGTGTGACGTTGCTCGGCGTCGGGGCCGTGCCGGTGGCCAAGGAGGCCGGTGAGGACCTCCAGGGCGCGCTGGAGCGCAACGGTGTGCAGAACCCCGCCATCCAGACCCACGCGGAGCTCGGCGACACGCTGCTGCCCATCGCGCTCGGCTTCGGCGTCGCGGTGATCGCGCTGCTGGTCGCCGGTCGGCTCGCCGATCGGGAACGGGCGGCGGAGGCACCCACCACCCGGACGTGGCGGGTGGTCTCAGTCGTGGTGTCCGTGCTGGTGGTCCTGCTCGCGGTGGGCGCAACGGTGCAGACCGTGCGCGCCGGTCACAGCGGGTCGACCGCGGTCTGGAGCGGTGTCGGGAGCTGAAGCGGCGCCGTCGCCGACTGCTTCAGCGTCCGCGTGACCGTGCAGAACTGCTCCACGGCACGTCGGACGACGATTTCGAGCGCCGCGGGATCCTCCACGGCGGACAGGTCGTACGAGAGCGTCACCGGGATGGAGATCACCTCGTTGCCGCTCTCGGACTGCACCGCGTCCGCGACCGCCGACAGCTGGTCGCCGCCGGTGCGGCGCAGGATCAGGGTTTCCGAGGTCACGAGCGCGCAGCCGGCCGCGGCCGCGACCAGCAGCTCGACCGGGCTGAACGAGCCCTCCTGCCCCTTGCGGCCGATCTTCACGGACGCCCCGCGCCCGTTCGTCGCGACGAACTCGTGCTCGCCGACTCTCTCCAGCTCGATCATCAGTGCTCCCCCACCTCGTACCGACCGCCCTCGACGACCAGCTCACACGGCCCGTCGAACGCGGCCTTGGCCTCCTCCAGCACGTCCTCGCGCGAGGTCCACGGCGGCACGTGCGTGATCAGCAGCCGTCCGGCACCCGCCCGCGCGGCCAGCTCGCCCGCCTCCCGGCCGGACAGGTGCAGGCCCGGCTGGCGGTCCGGCGCGTGCGTCCAGCTCGCCTCGCTCAGCAACACGTCGACGCCCTCGGCCAACGCGTCCAGTGCCGCGCACGGCCCGCTGTCGCCGGTGTAGGCCAGCGTGACGTCGCCGTACGAGATCCGGAACCCGTAAGCCTCGCAGGGGTGCGCGACCAGAGCCGAGTCCACGGTGAACGGTCCGATTTGGGCAGAAGAACCCAGCTCGTGGAACGAGAAGACGTCGCTGAAGTCCAACGACGACCGCTCGGCCGCGTTGGGCGCGTAGGCCGCGACGAAACGGGACGGCGCCTCGGCGGGCGCGTAGACGGGCAACGCGGCAGCGGGCGGCGTCGGGTGGTACTTCCGCGCCACGTAGAGCGAGGACACGTCGACGCAGTGGTCGGGATGCAGGTGCGAGAGCAGGAGGGCGTCCATCGCGAACAGCGGGCGCTCCTCCTGGAAGCGCGACAGCACGCCGTTGCCGAACTCCAGCACCAGCGTGAACCCGTCCGCCTCCAGCAGGTATCCCGACGCCGCCGCGCCGGGTCCGGGAATGCTGCCGGAGCAGCCGAGCACGGTCAGCAGCACGTCAGCCCCATTGTTCGAAGGTAGGCAGGAACCGGGCCGCCAGCTTCGCGAACCGCTCGGGCGGACCAGTGCACGTCACCCGGTGGACGGGTGGGTCGACGGCGAACTCGTCGCGCTCCGTCAGCAACCGGACGACGTCCTTCACGGTCTCCTCGGCGCTCGACACCAGCGTCACGGCGTCGCCCATGACGATCTGGATCACGCCGGTCAGCAACGGGTAGTGCGTGCAGCCGAGCACCACGGTGTCGACCTCGGCGCGCTGCAACGGTTCCAGGTAGGCCTGCGCCAGCCCGAGCACCTGCCGCCCGGACGTGATGCCGCGCTCGACGAAGTCGACGAACCGCGGACAGGCCGCCGCCGTCACCGTCACGTCCCTCGCCGCCTGGAACGCGTCCTGGTAGGCGTGCGAGTTGATCGTGCCGACCGTGGCGATCACGCCGATGCGGTTGTTCCGCGTCGTCATCACCGCGCGGCGCACCGCCGGCAGGATCACCTCGACCACCGGCACGTCGTAGCGCTCACGGGCATCGCGGAAACACGCGGCGGACGCGGTGTTGCACGCGATCACGAGCATCTTCGCGCCCTCGTCGACCAGCCGGTCGCAGATCTCCAGCGCGTGCTTGCGCGCCTGTGCGATCGGCAGCGGCCCGTAAGGACCGTTGGCCGTGTCGCCGATGTAGTGGATCGACTCGCCGGGCAGCTGGTCCATGATCGCTCGGGCGACGGTGAGGCCGCCGACGCCCGAGTCCATGATCCCGATCGTCACGCCGTGAATCTAGCCGGTGCGCTGCTGCGGTGGTTGTCACGAGCCACACCCCACGCCGCGAGCACGCCGCCGATTGCGCCGAACAGGTGGCCCTCCCACGAGATGCCGGGCTGGCCGGGCAGCACACCCCACAGCGCGGCGCCGTACAACGCGAAGACACCGACCGCGATCAGCAGCTGCAGCCACGACTTCGCGAAGATCCCGCGCACCAGCAGGAACGCCAGGAACCCGAACACCAGTCCGGACGCGCCGATGTGGCTGCCCGCGCTGCCGAACACCCACACGCCCAGCGCCGAGGTGAGCCAGATGACCACGGTGACCTGGAAGAACTGCTTGAGCCCTCCCGAGGTCGCGAGAAAACCCAGCAGCAGCAACGGAACCGCGTTGCCGGTGAGGTGACTCCAGTCGCTGTGGATCAACGGCATCCAGAGCAGGTTGTCCCACTGGCTGAAGTCGCGCGGCCGCACGCCGTCGCCCTCCAACGAGCTGTTGGTCGCCACGTCGTACGCCTCGACCACGTAGAGGAAGCCGACGAACCCGGCGACGATGAGAAACGACAGCACGGGGTGCGGCGGAATGACCCGTTTCGCGAGAGCGGTGCGGTCCACGGTTCCAGCGTACGTGCCCATAAGCTGATCAGGTGTCGATTGAAGTAGCGGTGCGCGCATCGGCCCAGCTCGGCGAGGGGCCGACGTGGGACCACAGCAGCTCCACCTTGCTGTGGGTGGACATCCTGGCGTCCGAGGTCCACCGCTACGCCCCCGCACGGGACGACGACGCGGTGCTCGTGGTGCCCCAGCACGTGGGCGCCGCCAAGCCGCGCGCTCAGGGCGGCATCGTCTGCAACCTGCGCGACGGCATCGCCCTGATCGACCGCGACGGCACCAAGTCCTGGCTCGTCTACTGGGCGCGCGAGGGCGTGCGCGGCAACGACGCGGGCATCGACCCGTCGGGCCGGTTGTGGGCCGGCACGATGCGGTACGACCAGGCCGCCGACGAGGGCTGGCTCGCCAGGGTCACCGGCGAGGGCGCGGCCAAGGTGATGGTGGGCCAGGTGAACACGAGCAACGGCGTCGGCTGGAGCCCGGACGGCACGCTCATGTACTTCATCGACACCCCGACCCGCCGCATCGACGTGTTCGACTTCGACAACGCCTCCGGCACCATCGCGAACCGCCGTCCGCTCACCCACGTCGGCCACACCGAAGGCTGGCCGGACGGGCTCACCGTCGACGCCGACGGGTGCGTCTGGGTCGCGTTGTGGGGCGGGCACGCCGTCCGGCGCTACACCCCGCAGGGGGAGCTCGACCGCGAGATCGCGGTGCCGGTGGACAACCCGACCGCGTGTTGCTTCGGCGGCACGGACTTCACCGACCTCTACGTCACGTCGGCGCGCGTCGGGTTGTCGGACCAGGCGTTGACGGATCGGCAGTTGAACGGCTCGGTGCTCGTGCTGCCCGGCATCGGCGCAGGCCTGCCCGGTGTCGCGTTCAACGGCTAGCGAATCCCGGATAATCACTGCTCAGACGTGAGCCGGCGAGTTAGGATCACTCGTCGGCTCAACGTCGATTTGTGAGCATTCTGGGGGATGCGACATGAGCGAAGATCTCGCCTGGAAGGGTGCCCTCTAGCCACCGGCAGAGGGTTTCGTCACGCCCAGAGGTGGCCGTCCAGCCGGGCGGCCGCCTCGTCCAGCGTGCCGGCGTAGGCACCCGTGGACAGGTACTTCCACCCCGCGTCCGCGACGATGAACACGATGTCGGCGGTCTTGTCCGCGACCTCGGCCTTCTGCGCCACGGCGAGCGCGGCGTGCAGGATCGCGCCCGTCGAGATGCCGGCGAAGATCCCCTCGGTCTCCAGCAGCTGCCGGGTGCGGCGCAACGCGTCGTAGGAGCCGACCGAGTACCGCCCGGTCAGCACCGACTCGTCGTACAGCTCCGGCACGAAGCCCTCGTCGAGGTTGCGCAGGCCGTACACCAGCTCGCCGTATCGGGGTTCGGCGGCGATGACCTGCACGTCCGGCTTGGCCTCGCGCAGGAAGCGCCCGACACCGACGAGCGTGCCCGTCGTGCCCAGACCCGCGACGAAGTGCGTGATGGTCGGCAGGTCCTTCAGGATCTCCGGGCCGGTGCCGCGGAAGTGCGCGTCCGCGTTCGCCGGGTTCCCGTACTGGTAGAGCATGACCCAGTCCGGGTTCTGCTTGGCGAGCTCCTTGGCCGTGGCGACGGCCTGGTTCGACCCGCCGGCCGCCGGGGAGAACACGATGCGCGCACCGTAGGCCTGCAGCAGCTGGCGACGCTCGGTCGAGGTGTTCTCCGGCATCACGCACACCAGGCCGTAGCCCTTGAGCTTCGCGGCCATCGCCAGGGAGATGCCGGTGTTGCCGGACGTCGGCTCCAGGATCGTCGCACCGGGACGCAGCACGCCGTCCCGCTCCGCCGCCTCGATCATGGCCAGCGCGGGCCGGTCCTTGATCGAGCCGGTCGGGTTGCGGTCCTCGAGCTTCGCCCAGATGCGCACGTTCTCCGACGGCGACAGGCGCGGCAGGCCCACCATCGGTGTCCCGCCGAGCGCGTCCAGGAGCGAGTCGTAGCGGGCCATGGTGGAGATCAGCCGCCCGCGACGGCCGGGAGGATGGTGACGTTGTCGCCGTCCTTCACCTGGGCGTCGAGGCCACCGGCGAAGCGCACGTCCTCGTCGTTGACGTAGACGTTGACGAAGCGGTGCAGCGCACCCTCCTTGACCAGGCGGGCCTTGAGGCCGCCGTGGTTGTTCTCCAGGTCGTCGATGACCTCGGCGAGCGTGGCGCCGTTGGCGGACACCGACTTCTCGCCCCCGGTGTGGGTGCGCAGGATCGTCGGGATCGACACGGTGACGGCCATGATGGTTCTACCTCCGCAGAAATGTGGCTCAGGACTCGATGATCTTGACCGGTTCCTCGGTCACGACACCGTCGACGATGCGGTACGACCGCAGCTCGTGCTCGATCGGGTCACGCGTGGAGACCAGCACGTAGTGAGCGTCCGGCTCGCCCGCGAACGAGATGTCGGTGCGGGACGGGTACGCCTCCGTGGCGGTGTGCGAGTGGTAGATGACCACCGGCACCTCGTCGTTGGCGTCCATCTCGCGCCACACCTTGAGCTGCTCGGCGGCGTCGAACCGGTAGAACGTGGGCGACCTCTCTGCGTTCTCCATCTCGATGAAGCGCTCAGGACGATCGGACCCGTACGGCCCGGCGATCACCCCGCACGCCTCGTCGGGGTGGTCGCGGCGCGCGTGGGCCACCATCGCGTCCACCAGGTCACGGCGAATCACCAGCACGTCGTCAATCCTACGGGCTGGCGGGAGTTGTCTCGGTATGCGAGATAACCGCGCTGTAGTGCTTGTTTTAGCTCGGGCTAATATTAGTGGCGGCTACTACAGTGCGCCATGTGCACGCGTTCGACGTACTGGGCGACCCGGTCCGCAGGCGAATCCTGGAGCTGCTCGCCACCGGTGAGCGGGCGGCCGGTGACGTCGGCGGAGTCGTCCAGGCCGAGTTCGGGATCACCCAGTCGGCCGTCTCGCAGCACCTCAAGGTGTTGCGGTCGAACGGGTTCGTACAGGTCACGGCCGCCGGAAACCGACGGCTGTACTCGGTGGCGCCGGCCCCGCTGAGGGAGATCGACACCTGGCTGGACCACTTCCGGCGGTTCTGGGCACCGCATCTCGACGCGCTCGCGACCGAACTGGCCCGCGGCAGGCGCGAACGCAGGCTTCAGGAGGAGGAAGAGGATGCTCGGCAAGGCCTGAGCGCGAGCGCGTCCGATGAAGGGCTCCTTGCTCCACCTGGTGTGGGTCAAGGGCGCCTTCATCCACGTCGCCACGCGCCTGGCGAGGCCTGATCGCACGGTGCGTGGCAGTGCGGCAGATCTGGCATGCCCGGCGTGAGCGGCGAACCCGACCGGGATGAACGGCGCAGCGCGTCGCCGCTTGAGCTCCTGGCATTGCACGTGAGGTGGATGAAGGAGCCCTTCATCCACAGCGAACGAGGTCGCGGAACGCCGTGACGCCGTTGAGGGTGGTGGCTTCGCGGGCGCCGGACACCACGGCCTCCGCGAACATCTCCGCGGCGGCCGCGCACAGTGCGTCCAAGGCGAACGGTCGCGGTTGCGCGAGCGGCACGGCACCGGTGGCCAGCGCGAAGACCGTGTCGCCGTCGAACATCGAGTGGGCGGGCCGGACCGCGCGGGCGAGTCCGTCCTGCGCGGCCATCGCGAGCCGCTGACACTCCGCTTTGGACAGTGCCGCGTCCACCGCCACCACACCGATCGTGGTGTTGAGGCCTTCCGGTTTGCGTTCGGGCAACTCGACGGGTGTGGTGCCGAGCGAGGGCAGCCACGGCAGACCCGTTGTGCGGTCGACGACTTCACCGGCCGCGTTCACCACGGCGAGCGCGCCGACGTGGTGCTCGCCGACCTTCGTCGTCGCCGTGCCGACGCCGCCCTTGAGCGAACCGACCCGCGCACCGGCACCCGCGCCGACGCACCCCAGTGCGAAGTCCGGGGCGGCAGCTTCACAGGCCGCGTAACCGAACGAAGCATCCGGTCGGTTGCCCCACTCGGACATCGGCAGGTCGAAGATCACCGCGCCCGGCACGATCGGCACGACGTGGTGCGGCTGGGCGCCGACCTGGAAGCCGATCGAGCGTTCCGACAGCCAGCGCATCACGCCGTCCGCGGCCGCCAGCCCGTACGCCGAACCGCCGCTCAGGCAGATGGCGTGCACCTGCTGGACGAGGTTCGCCGGATCGAGCAGGTCGGTCTCCCGGGTTCCGGGCGCGCCACCACGTCCGTCGACGGCGCCGACGGCACCGGCGGGGACGAGTACGACAGTGGTGCCGGTGGCCCAGCCTGGTTCGACGCGGTGGTGGTGGCCGACGAGCACGCCGGGGATCACGGCATCATCGCCTCCACCAGCGTGTCCTGCACCCAGGTCAGCCAGTGGTACACCCCGAGGTGCGGTGACCGCGGGTCCTCCGGCGGCAGCTCGTCCGGCATGTCCTCGGTGACGTCCAGCGCGGTGCCCAGCGCGAGCCGCACGTCGTTCAACGACGCGAGCCACGCCTCGGCCTCGCCGATCGACAACCGGACCTCGCCGCCGTCGGGCGAGCAGGTCTGCAGCACGATCTCGGCCGCGCCGGTCTTCTGGTCCAGCAGCTCCGGCTCGTGCAGCGACCGCAGCGCCGCGGCCGAGTTGACCTCGTCCGGGTCGGGTGCGTCGTCGTCGAGCCGGTGGAAGTCGGGCAGCAGACGTCCCAGGATCGGGTCGTCGGGCGCCTCCGACGGGCCTGTTCTGATCCCGGTCAGCTCGGCGAGCTCGTCCTGGGGCGCTTCCTCGGCGCGGGCCAGCAGCATGTCCTGGATCTGGCTGACCAGACCGCGCACGACCGCGGCCTCCTGGCGGTCCAGTCTGCCGATGACGACGTCACCGTCGCGGATCCACCGCTTCACGAGGCCCGCTGCATGGTCGCCCAGAGCCCCGCCGCGTGGAGCTTCGCCACGTCGGCCTCCACCTTGTCCTTGGTGCCCGATGTCACGATCGCCTTGCCCTTGTGGTGCACGTCGAGCATCAGCTTGGTCGCCTTGTCCCTGCTGAAGCCGAACAGCTTCTGGAAGACGTACGTCACGTACGACATGAGGTTGACCGGGTCGTTCCAGACCACGGTCTGCCACGGCCGGTCCTCGGCCGCGATCTCCGCGCCGATGGCCTCTGGCTGCGTCCGTTCCTGTTCGACGGGCGTGGTCATACCGCCAATGGTGTCATGTTCGCCGCAGTGGCGGAGACCGCGTGCGGCTAAACCGGACGCGACCTTAGGGTTGGTGACCATGAATTCGACGGCGTTGCTGACCGACCACTACGAGCTCACCATGCTCGCGGCCGCGCTGCGTGACGGAGCCGGTGACCGTCCGTGCGTGTTCGAGGTCTTCGCCCGCAGGCTTCCCGACGGCCGCCGCTACGGCGTCGTCGCCGGGGTCAACAGGTTGCTGGACGCGATCGCGGACTTCCGCTTCGGCGAGGAGGAGATCGACCAGCTGCGCCGCAACGCCGTCGTCGACGACGCGACGCTGGAGTGGCTCGCGAACTACCGGTTCTCCGGCGAGATCGACGGTTACCCCGAGGGGGAGCTGTACTTCCCCGGTTCGCCGGTGCTCACCGTGCGCGCGTCGTTCGCCGAGGGCGTCGTGCTGGAGACGCTCGCGCTGTCGATCCTCAACCACGACAGCGCGATCGCGTCCGCCGCGGCCCGCATGGTCACCGCGGCCAACGGCCGTCGCATGATCGAGATGGGCTCGCGCCGCGCCCACGAGGAAGCCGCCGTGGCGTGCGCCCGCGCGGCCTACCTGGCGGGCTTCACCGCCACCTCCAACCTCGAAGCCGGACGCCGTCACGGCATCCCGACGGCCGGCACGTGCGCGCACGCGTTCACGCTGCTGCACGACAGCGAGGAAGAGGCGTTCCGCAGCCAGGTCGAGGCACTGGGTGCCGGCACGACGTTGCTGGTCGACACCTACGACATCACCGAGGGCATCAAGACCGCCGTCGCGGTCGGCGGTCCCGACCTGGGTGCGATCCGGATCGACTCGGGCGACCTCGGCGTGCTGGCGCGACAGGCCCGCGACCAGCTGGACTCGCTGGGCGCCCGCAACACCCGCATCGTCGTGTCCGGTGACCTCGACGAGTACTCGATCGCCGCCCTGCGCGCCGAACCCGTGGACGCGTACGGCGTCGGCACGTCGGTCGTGACCGGGTCGGGGGCACCGACCGCGGGCATGGTCTACAAGCTGGTCGAGGTCGACGGCCGCCACGTCGAGAAGCGCAGCACGTCCAAGCAGTCCCGCGGCGGATGGAAGAAGGCGTTGCGGCGGCACAAGGACACCGGCACGGCGCTGGAGGAGGTCGTGTTCCAGGCGTCCGCGCAACCCGAGCTCGGCGAGTTCGACCGGCTGGTGCAGATCCCGCTGATGCGCGCTGGACAGGTCACGCCGGAGGTGCCCACGCTGGAGCAGAGCCGCGAACGGTTGCGCGCGGCGCTGGTCAGCGTGCCGTGGGAAGGCCTCAAGCTCTCGCGCGGTGAGCCCGCGATCCCGACCACCTACCTCGAGGAGTCCCGATGACCAAGGCGCTGATCGTCGTCGACGTGCAGAACGACTTCTGCGAGGGCGGTTCGCTCGCGGTCGCGGGCGGCGCGGCCGTCGCGGCGGCCATCTCCCGGCACATCGCCACGTCGTCCTACGACCACGTCGTGGCGACCCGCGACTACCACGTGGATCCAGGCTCGCACTTCTCCGAGACGCCGGACTACGTGGACACCTGGCCCGCGCACTGCGTGGCCGGGACACCCGGTGCGTCGTTCCACCCGGAGCTGGACGTGGCACTGGTCGAGCAGGTCTTCACGAAGGGCCGGTTCGCCGCCGCGTACTCGGGTTTCGAGGCTGAGAACGACCTCACGGGCTGGCTGACCGACAAGGGCGTGACCGAAGTGGACGTCGTCGGCATCGCGACCGACCACTGCGTCCGCGCGACCGCCCTCGACGCGCAACGCAACGGCTTCCGCACGACCGTGCTCGTCGACCTGACCGCCGCCGTGGCCGAGAACACCCGCGACACCGCTCTCTCCGAACTGCGTGCCGCAGGCGTAGCCGTCGCTTGAGCGATGAACGGCGCATTTGTTCACCTGAGGTGGACGAATGCGCCGTTCATCGAGGTGACTACGGGGTGGGCGAGCAGGCCGTTGTGCCGACGGTGATGCTGCCCGAGTAGCCGGACGACGGCTCGAACGTGATCTTCAGCAGCGTCATGGCGAGGCTGCCGTCGTTCGGCACCGGGAACACGGTGTCGGTGAACTTGGCCTTGGCGAGCACGGTTCCGGTGCTCGCCTTGATCTCGTACACGTACCCGGACGGGATCTGCTGCGGCAGCCCGGCCCAGCCGGACATGCCCTTGAGCTCCCACCCGGCCGCGGTGCCCTCCTGCGTGGCCTCGCAGGTGATCTTCCACTCGCCGATCTTGAGCCGCGGCCCCTTCGCCGCGACGAGCGCCGACAGCTCGAACCCGCTGCCGGTCGCGACCGACTTCGTCTTGGTGATGAACTCCTCCTGGTTCACGACCTCGGTCGTGCAGGTGGAGGACGTCTCGCCGATCTTGAGCCCGTTGCGGCTCTGCGCGGGGCTCGACCCGGTGACGGTGCCCGCCGCGTCGGGGTTGACGTTGCAGACGGCGAGCGGGTCGACCTTGAACGTCTGGTCCGCCTTGGCGAAGTCGGCGGATCCGGCGGACGCGGTGCCGGGTGGGTTGCTGGCGAGCGCGGGTGCCGCGGTCGCGAACGTCAACGCGACCACCGCTCCTGCGACCAAACTCCTGCGCACTGTTGCCTTCTCCCCTGCGGCTCGAATTCCCACCGCCCGATAATGGTTGTGATGCGTGGCGCTGATAACAGTTCGGCACCCCATGTCACCCATTCGTGAATTCGCAATTACACGAGCGGGTGACAGGCGAACTACTTGTTCAGCGAATGCCCACCAATGTGGCGAACGGCTCCCGGCGCGGCAAAGCGGTCGGCAGGCCGGCCAACCTCTCCAGCGCGGCACACACCCGGACCGCGGCACGCCCGTCGCCGAACGGGTTGCGCCCCAGCGGAAGCCGCAGCCGGGAGCCGAGCACCCATCCCGCTTCCGCCAGAATGCGGGTGGTGTCGGTGCCGACGAGCCAGGCGCACCCGGCGTCGACGGCGAGCATGCGTTCGGTGGTCTCCCGCAGCACCAGCACCGGCACGCCGAACGTGGGCGCCTCCTCCTGGATGCCGCCGGAGTCGGTGAGCACGAGGGCCGCGCGCTTGAGGACCCGCACCAGGTCGGGGTAGTCCAGCGGGTCGGTGATGACCACGCGTTCGTGGCCGCCCAGCACCGACACGACCTGCTCGCGCACACCGGGGTTCGGGTGCGCGGGGATCAGCACGTGCACGTCGGGGTGGCGGTCGGCGATGGAGCGCACGGCGTTCAGCACGCGCATCAGCGGACGGCCCCAGGACTCGCGGCGGTGCACCGTGACGAGCACGAGCCGCCCGCCGGTGGCGTCCAGGGTGCGTTCCAGCGCGGCGAGGTCCGGGCTGGACGCGGGGAGGTTGGCGGACGCCACGCGCTGCACGGCGTCGACGACGGTGTTGCCGGTGACGACGATGTGGCTGTCCGGCAAGGACTCCGTGTTCAGCGCGTTGGCGGCGTCGTCGGTCGGCGCGAGGTGCAGCGAGGTGATGCGGGAGATCATCTGCCGGTTCCCCTCCTCGGGGAACGGACCGTAGAGGTCACCGGTCCGCAGGCCGGCTTCGAGGTGCGCCACGGGGATCCCGCGCCAGAACGACGCCAGGGCCGCGGCCAGCGTGGTCGTCGTGTCGCCCTGCACGAGGGTGACCGCGGGGTCGCGTTCCGCCAGCACGGCGTCGAACTCGGGCAACAACCGGGAGACCAGCTCGGCCTGGGTGCCGTTGACCCTGGGCACGTCCAGCCGCACGTCCGGCACCAGGTCGAACGCGCAGAGCGCCTGCTCGACCATGCCCGAGTGCTGTCCGCTGTGGACGATCGTGGGGCGCAGGCCGGGGTGCCCCCTCAACGCGATCGCGACCGGGGCGATCTTCACGGCTTCCGGCCGCGTGCCGGCCACCAGCAGAACTTCTTTGCTCACCGTTGTCCTCTCTCGGGGAGACCGGGTGGCCCGCCTGGGACCGGGGGCAACCCCAGGCGGGCCGGATCAGCCAGCTCGGTTTCTGGTCTTCGCCATGGCGGGGACGCGCTTCTTGCGCGTGCTGTGCAGCAGGAACGCGCCCACGAGCAGGAGGACGACTCCCGCGGCGATCCACCACGTCACGTCCGCGCCGGTGACCGCGAGGGCTCCGACACCCGTGCCGACGCCGATGCCGGTACCGGGGACCTTGTACATCTGCCGCTCCTTCAGGCCGCGTTCAACGACGCGCGGCGGCGCAGCGCCACGAAGGCGACCGGAGCGGCGACGACACCGAGCAGGCCGAGGCCGATCCACAGGCCCGCGCCAGACGCCATCGGGATGGGCAGGCCGGCGGGACCGCAGGTGGCGGACGAGATGATCACGTCGCCGGTGCCGAGGGAGCCGAGCTTGCCCTGCAGCAGCTTGATGTGGATCGCGTTGACCGTCAGGCTGCCGTCGTCGTTCTTGAGCTGCTCGTTGAAGATCACCTCAGCGATCTTGACGCCGGCCAGCTGCACGTCGAGCACGGTGTTGGCCGCCGGGTCGGCGTTGACCTGGCCGAGCTTGCCGAGGTTCACGCCCGCGAGCTTGGACTTGCCGGCGAGCCCCTTCTGGGTCGCCGTGCACTCCGCCTCCACCAGTTCGGCGGAGATCTTGCCGGTGACCTTGGAGAGCAGGTCGACCCGGACGTCCGCGGTGCTCGCCCGCGAGTACACGCCACCGGACTTGTCGTCCCGCGACGCGGAGGCGTTGATGACACCGGTCTTCAGCAGCCCGGGCAGGTCAACGCCGGCGAACGTGTTCTGCGTCGGTCCGTTCGCGTTGGCGGCGGCGAACGGTTCGGCGTTGACCGCCGGGTTGCCGAGCAGCGTCACGTTGAGCCTCGCGCCGTAGGCCGAGGCGTCCCCCGGAGCGGCCGAAGCAGGTGCGGCACCGACCAGGAGTGCGGCAATCGCGATGACTCCTGCCAGTCCCGTCATTCGGACACGCATGAAACTCCTTCCCTTGATTCCTCCGGCCCCAGGGCGTGGTGATACCAATCTGGTTTCACGCTTTCCGGGGGCAATTACCGGCATCGGCTTTCTTTCGAGGGAACTGAGGGTTACTCCCCGTATCGGGCGACACGACCACTCGTCTCGCCCAATGAACGCCACTCATCGTGGATTTTTTGATCAATTTCCGGTCACGGCGTCACCCGATCCGGGGGTGAGGGCTGACGTTCCGTCAACCGATGGAACGTCAGGTAGCCCGTCTGGGCGCTCCCTCATCGGTGGAAAGGATCCTCGGGTGACGCTTGCCGTGCGCCGCACCGCATTCCCGAGCCGGGTGACGGTGGTCGTCCTGCTCGCCGCAGCCGCGGGACTCGTGTTCGCACACCGCCTGTACCGCACGGCGGAGATCTCGCTGTCCGGCGCGATTCTCAGCGTCATCAGCTCGTACGGCGTGGAGGTGGTCGCCGACCGGCAGACCGTCTACTTCGGACTGGGCTCGGACACGCCGCTGGGCCTGCGGATGACGCCGGAGTGCACGTCCGCGTTCCTGGTGCTGCCGCTGATCGCGGTGGGCGCGGTCATGATCGCGCTGCGGCCGCGGATCCAGTCGCGCGTGCTGGTCGCGCTGGGCGTGGCGGCACTGGCGGTCGTGGTCGTGAACCAGTTCCGCGTGCTCACGCTGGTGGGCCTGGTGAACTGGCTCGGCGTCGACACGGGCTACTACTGGGGCCACACGCTGCTCGGCTCGATGGTCAGCGTCTTCGGTGGCGCGGCCGCTCTCGTGGCGTTCGTCTGGCTGGCCACCCGCAAGTGAGCCTCGACCTGGTTCTCGGGTTCACGCAGGCGCTCGCCCTGACGATGAGCGTCGCCTTCGTGACGTACGTGCTCGTGATCGTGGTGCCGTACCTGCGGCGCAAGCCCGCGCCCGTCGGTGAGCCTTCATCGCTGGAGTGGCACTTCTTCGTGCCGTGCCGCGACGAGGAAGCCGTCATCGGTGACACGATCAGGTATCTGCGGACGACGTTCCCCATCGCGCACGTGTGGGTCATCGACGACGACTCCGACGACCGCACCGCCGGCGTCGTGCGGACGTTGAAGCGCAACGGCGGAGTGCGTGACCCGCACATCCACCTCGTGCAGCGCCAACGCCCGTACGCCCGCACCGGCAAGGGCAACGCGTTGAACGACGCGTACCGGACGTTGAAGATGTGGATGGGCCGGCGTGCGGACGCCGACCGCGCGATCGTCGTCGTGGTGGACGCGGACGGCCGTCCGGCACCGAACTGCCTGGAAGTCTGTGCGGCACAACACCTCTTCGGCAACCCGCGGATCGGGGCCGTGCAGGTGGACGTGCGGATGATCAACGCGGGCCAGCGGCAACCGGGCGTGTCGTGGTGGCGCAGGGCGTTCGGTGCCGGGTTGGTGCGGATGCAGGACCTGGAGTTCCGCACCGCCATCGCGGCGATCCAGATGTCGCGCGGCGCCACCGGCACGATCTCCATGGGCGGCAACGGTCAGTTCACCCGTCTGTCCGCTTTGGACTCGATCGCCGGGCCGACCGGCAGCCCGTGGCGCGGTTCGCTGCTGGAGGACTTCGAGCTCGGCGTGCACCTGTTGACCGCGGGCTGGCACACGGGCTTCTCGTTGGACACGCACGTGAACCAGGAGGCGCTGTACTCGTTGCGCCGCTTCCTCGCCCAACGCACGCGGTGGGGCCAGGGAACCATGCAGTGCATGCGTTACCTCCGGCGGATCTGGGACTCCGAGCACCTCACCACGCTGGGTGCGGCCGAGATGATGTACTACCTCGCGCAACCGTGGATGCAGCTGCTGGGCACGCTGATCTACCCGATCCCGATGGCCTTGATGGCTTACCGGTTCGTGGTGTCGCCCGCCGAGGTCGTGACGTGGTTCTTCGACGGCGCGTGGATCCTCTTCACCGTGTACGGCGCGTTCGGACTGTTGCCGTTCGTCCTGTGGGGACCGGTGTATCGCGCACGTTGTGTGCCCGTGGGCTTCTGGAGGTCCATCGGGTACGGACTCGGCTACGCGCTGTACATCTACACCTTCTACATCACGTCGTGGCGCGCGCTGATCCGCCTGGTGCGCGGCCACAACGGCTGGACCAAGACCCGGCGTAACACCGAGCGAGGCCTCGTCGCTGTTGATGTGTGACCTGTCACTTTGTGGACATCGGACAAAGACGTTCCCGAGCCGCCCTGGTTAACCTCGGTTCACTCACCTATTCCGCCAGGGAGGGAAAATGACGCTCGCACTCGCGCCCCGTCGCACCGTGCTCGCCGACTTCGTGCCGGGCGCACTCGTCCGCGACCTGACCCTGGTGGTGGCCGGTGCCGCGCTCACCGGTCTCGCCGCCCAGGTGTCGCTGCCGATCCCGGGCAGCCCGGTGCCGTTGACCGGCCAGACGTTCGCCGCGCTTCTCGTCGGCGCCGCTCTGGGTTGGCAGCGCGGCGCGACCTCGATGCTGCTGTACCTGATCGCGGGCGTCGCGGGCGTGCCGTGGTTCCAGGGCGGGTCGTCGGGCGCTCCGGTGTCGCTGGGGTACGTGGTGGGCTTCGTGTTCGCGGGTGCGCTCGTGGGCGCCCTTGCCGGACGTGGTGGTGACCGCACCCCGTTGCGCGTCGTGGGCACGATGGCGCTGGGCAACCTGACGATCTACGCCGTCGGTGTGCCGTGGCTGATGGTCGTGACGGGGATGTCGCTGTCGAAGGCCGTTGCCGTCGGGGTGATGCCGTTCCTGCTCGGCGACGCGCTGAAGATCGCACTGGCCGCGGGCGTGCTGCCGGGGGCCTGGGCGCTCGTCCGCCGTCGCTGAGGGCGGTTCCCGAAACCCTCGGAATCCCCCTCTGACACCGAGGAACTCCCACTCCGCGCGTGGACTTCGTGTCCGCTGTCGCATTTGACTGGTTCGGCAACCGCGGGGCCGCGTCGTGGCCCCGCAGCTGAACCAAGGAGAGATCAATGGTCCGTCCAGGGCTCAGGATCGTCGCGGCTGTGCTGGGCTCAGTCGCTCTCGCCGGTGTCGTCGCACCGCCGGCGGCCAACGCCTCGGAGCCGTCGGTGCAGGTCGAGATCTGCAACGACACCGGAAGGCGCATGGGCGTCGCGATCGACGGACGCAACCAGCACGGCCAATGGACGGGGATGGACAGCTACAGCTCCGTGTGGGCGGGCGGTTGCGGCCTTCAGGGTGGCTGGTGGTGGTCCATCGGCCATTCGGTGCAGATCTCATACAAGCCTGACGCGTCGAGCCAGGCCCCGTCCACCAGGTGGTGCTACCTGGAGCCGAGCCTGCGGGACGGCAGCACCAAGACCTGCCGCATCAGCTGATCGGTAGCTTGGACCAGGTGATCACACCTGGGGAGTACCTGTCGTTGCTCGATGCGCGCCTGCCCGGTCTCGTGGTGGGCGCGCACGTCTACGGCTCGCGCGTGCTGGACGACGTCGTGGCCGACTCCGATCTCGACGTCGTGATCGAGCTGTCGTCACCTGCCGAGCTGCCCGCTGTCGACGGTGCGGACGTCGCGGTGGTGCTCGCCGGGGCGTTGGAGAAGCCGGTGTCCGAGGTGACGCCGTTGGCCGGTGCGGTCACCCCGGTGCTGTGGCAGCAGCTGCGGACCGTTGGTCAGACCGTGCGCGGCGCACGGCCTTCGTGTCCGGGCACGGCCGCAGAGGTCGAGGCGTACTGCCGGGACAACCTCGTCAGCTACTGGAAGCCCGACTTCGACCAAGCTCGCGAGGCCCTGCCGTCCCGTCCAGCCGACAAGCCGGTGGCGCGCGACGTCCTGCTGTGGGTCGGGCTGGGACCGGCGCGGCTGTGGCACACGATCCGGACGGGCGAGATCGTGAGCAAGTCGCGCGCGGGCGAGCTCGCGGCGGCTCGCTGGCCCGACCTGCCGATCTCCGACCTGGTGGCGGCACGGCGAGGCGAGGACGTGACGCTCACGAACGACCACATCGCCCTGGCGATCGAGCTGTTCGACCGCATCCTCGCGGACGTGGCGATACCGTGACCAGCGCTTCACCGGAAGAGGTCGGCTGCCTCATCGGCGGCCCGGCTCGCGCCGCGGAGGTGGCGCTGGCCAGGCTGCTGGACGTCGATCTGATCCGAGTCTCCGGCGACGGCCTGATGACCGCCCGCGATCGGCCCGGCTTCGGTGCCATGACACCGCTGCAACTCCACGTCCTCAACGACGTGCGAGCGGGTGGACGGCATCTGCACGAGGTCGTGGGGGACGCGGCGGAGAGCCCCTTGGCCACCGAGCTGCACGCGCGCTTGATCGAGCGCGGTCTGCTGCGCGGGGAGGGGGACCGGACGAAGGCCGGACGCGAGGCGGTGACCCTGGCCGAGCCCTCGGCCCGGCACGACCGGGTCGTCGCGGTCGCGTTCCACGGCCTGCGAGGGAGGGTGGGTGTGTTCTCGGTCGCCAGGTTGTTCGGTCTGACACCTGAGATCGTCAGGACGCTGCCGGAGCACCACCGCGATGCCTGACCGGGACTGTCGGACCCTCCGGGTACGGTCTGTCCCGTGCCTGAAGTTCCCCCCTCGCTGAGCCTGCTCGAGACCGCCGTCCGCGCCGTCGGTGGTGCGGAGCGCCCTGGCCAGGTGGAGATGGCCGAGGCCGTCGACCGCGCGATCCGCACGGGCGAGCACCTCGCGGTGCAGGCGGGGACCGGCACGGGCAAGTCGCTCGCGTACCTGGTGCCGTCGATCAGGCACGCGGTGGCCGAGGACGAGACGGTGGTGGTCTCCACGGCCACGATCGCCCTGCAGCGGCAGCTGGTGGACCGCGACCTGCCGCGGCTGGCCAAGGCGTTGAAGTCCGACCTCGGACGGGAGCCCACGTTCGCCATCCTCAAGGGACGGCGCAACTACCTGTGCATGCACCGCGTGCACAACGGCGCGCCCGACGAGCCGGAGGAGGCCGGGCTGTTCGACCCGTTCGCGGTGTCGCGGCTCGGGCGCGAGGTGAAGCGGCTGCACGAGTGGTCGTCGGACACCGAGACCGGCGACCGCGACGAGCTGGTGCCGGGGGTCAGCGAGCAGGCGTGGCGGCAGGTGTCGGTCACGGCACGTGAGTGCCTGGGCGTGTCGAAGTGCCCGATCGGGTCCGACTGCTTCGCCGAGAAGGCGCGGGCGCAGGCGGGCAAGGCGGACGTGGTGGTCACGAACCACGCGATGCTCGCCATCGACGCGTTGGAGGGTTACCAGGTGCTGCCGGACCACGACGTGGTGGTGATCGACGAGGCGCACGACCTCGTCGACCGCGTCACGTCGGTGGCCACGGAGGAGCTGAGCGGGGCGTCGGTGGCGATGGCCGCGCGGCGGTGCGGCCGGTTGATCGACCAGGACGTCGCGGACCGGCTCGCCGAGGCGAGCGACGGGCTGGCGATGATCCTGGAGGACATGCCGTCCGGCCGGCTCGACGCGCTGCCCCGCGCGCTGGCCGGTGCGCTGGCGGCGACGCGCGACGCGGCGCACAACTGCGTGTCGGCGATGGGGCCGGAGCGCAAGGAGGACGTCGAGGGGGCGACGGCGCGCAAGCTCGCGCTGTCGTTGCTCGAAGAGGTGCACGACTGCGCGGTGCGGATCCTCGACGCGTTCAGCGAGGAGCACGACGTCGTGTGGGTGTCGGGCGACTTCAACCAGAAGGCGCCGGTGCTGCGGGTCGCGCCGCTGGGTGTCGGCGGGCTGTTGCGGGAGCGGCTGTTCGCCAAGCGCACGACGGTGCTGACGTCGGCGACGCTCACGCTGGGCGGCGCGTTCGACACGATGGCGCGCCAGTGGGGCCTGCCGCCGTCGGAGAAGGTCCGCAAGATCGAGGGCGCGGCCACGGACAAGGACATGGACGGTCCTAAGTGGACGGGACTCGACGTCGGGTCGCCGTTCCAGCACGCGTCGAGCGGAATCCTCTACGTGGCAAGGCATCTGCCGCAGCCGGGACGGGACGGGCTGCCGCCGGAGTACCTCGACGAGATCGAGGGCCTGGTGAACGCGGCCGGCGGCAGGGCGCTGGGGCTGTTCTCGTCGACGCGGGCGGCCAAGGCGGCCACGGACGCGTTGCGCGACAAGCTCGACCACCCGATCCTCTGCCAGGGCGACGACGCGACGGGCCTGCTGGTCAAGAAGTTCTCCGAGGACGAGCGCACCTGCCTGTTCGGCACCCTGTCGCTGTGGCAGGGCGTCGACGTGCCCGGTCCCAGTCTGCAGCTCGTGATCATGGACCGGATCCCGTTCCCGCGCCCGGACGACCCGCTGGCCTCCGCGCGCCAGAAGGCCGTGAACTCGCGTGGCGGCAACGGCTTCCTGACCGTCGCCGCCACGCACGCCGCCCTGCTGCTGGCCCAGGGCGCCGGCCGGTTGCTGCGCTCGATGTCGGACAAGGGCGTGGTGGCCGTCCTGGATCCCCGGCTGGCCACGGCCCGCTACGGCGGCTTTCTCAGGGCCTCACTCCCCCCGTTCTGGACGACGTACGACCCCGAGGTGGTGCGCGCCGCCCTCAAGCGCCTGGACGCCGCCCAGACCCGCTGATCCGTTCGAGCAGCTCGTCCCGGTACTGCCGAGCCTCCTCCGCCGCCGGGTCAGCCGCGTCGGCCCGCTTCAGCGCGCCTTCGAGGATCTTCAGCGCCTGCCGCTCGTCACCGTGCGCGTCGGCCTGCCGAGCGGCGTTCTCCATCGCCTTGGCGAGCTTGGACGTCGCCTCGGGCTCCTTCGCGGCCTTGTTGATCCGGATCCAGTTGCCACCGGGATCGATGACGGTGAACCCGGTGTACCTGTCGTTGCGCAGCCGTGGCCGGGTCATCCGCGGAATGCCGGAGATGAGCAGCTTCCCGTGCACGGCCCGCATGCCTTCGGCGAAGACTTCGAACAGCTCGCTCGTGTCCTGCACGATGACCAGGCACGTGCTGTGCGACTGCTCCGGGACGTGACCGGCCATTCCGTAGAAGTGCAGGTTGATGTCTTCACGCCGTACCGCGATGTACGGGTTCGGCCGCGTCTGCCGGTAGGTGGTCGAGAAGCCGAGCATCTCGTAGAACGACGCGATCTCGTCGATGTCGGGACAGGGCAGGAGCGGAATGGTCAGTTCGTTCGCCACCGCCCGAAGCTAAGCCCGGTCCGGTCGAAACGACACCGAGCAATTTGCTCGAGCGAACAGCAGAACCGTCAGCCGTGTAAACCGAGCCGTTCCAGAAGCTCGTCGCGGAACTCCAGCGCCTCCGCCCGCTCGTCCTCCGAAGCGTGCACCTCCCGCGCCAGCGCCCCTTCGAGGATCTTCAACGCCTGCCGCTCCGCCCCGTGCGACCCGGCCAGCGTCACGGCGTTGCGCAACGCCCGCGTCAGCCCGTTCCGCACGGGCTCCGGCACCGCCGGCACCACCCGGATCCAGTTGCCGCCGGGGTCGACCACCAGGAACCCGTCGCGCCGCGGCCGGGTCATCCGCGGAATGCCCGACACCAGCACCTTCCCGTAAACCGCACGCATGCCGTACGCGAACGCCTCGTACAGCTCCCGCGGATCCTCCACCTGGATCAAGCACGAGCTGCAGGACGACGAGGGGTCGTAGCCGGGAAGGCCGAAGAAGTGGAGGTTGATCTCCTCACGCCGCACCGAGAGGTACGCGCTGGGCCGGTACTGCCGGTACACGACCGTGAACCCGAGCATCACGTAGAACTCGGCCACCTCGTCGATGGAGGCGCACGGCAGCAGCGGGATCGTCACCTCGTTGGCCACGTCGCCAAACTAGACCTCAGGATCAGCCGTCGACCAGCAATCCGCGTAACGGTCCTTGCAACCTTCCGGCACGCCGGGACACCCCCGGCAGCGACGTGATCCGCGCCGGGCGTTCCAGAGCAGGCCGCCACACGTGGTCCACGACCTCGTGCACCGGTCCGAAGACGTCCGCCTCCAGGTGTTCCGCCCAGAGCCGCAACCGAGTGGCGCGCACGACGTCGGCGTCGTCGGTCACCACGTTGACCTCGGTGTCGTTGAACAACGAGTGCTCGTTCAGGTTCGCGGAACCGACCGACATCCACTTGTCATCCACAATGGACAGCTTGGCGTGCACGTAGATCGGAGCATCGCCGTGTGCGACGAGCGTTGCAGCGACGACCCTCCCTTCGGAGTCCGCGTCGAGGAGACGGCCCAGCTGGCCGCGGGTGGTGTCGGCACCGTTGCTGGGCTTCTGCGGCAACAGCAGCACGATGCGGAACTCGGGCGTCGGCGGATCGGCGAGCTTGGCCAGCAGCACCTCGGTGATCTCCGGCGACCACAGGAACTGGTTCTCCAGGTAGATGAGCGACGTGGCCGACCGCAGCGCCCGCAGGTACGAGTCGAGCAGGCTGAAGTCGCCGTGCGGCGCGAAGTCGTAGGTGTTCTCCGGGACCGTGCGCACCAGCTGCACGGACGACGACCCGGCCTCCGGCGGGACCTCGGGCGCGGGCAGCGTCTCGCCCGCGATCTCCAGCCACCGCGCGGCGAAGTGTCCCGCCACCTCCGCCACGACCGGGCCCTCCAGCTTGGCGATGTGGTCGTGCCAGCCGAGGTCGCGCGGCGGGTGCTCCGGCGAGTCGTGGCGGTCGCCCTCGACGGCGGTCATGTCGAGGCCGCCGACGAACGCCACGTCGTCGACGATCACGACCTTTTCGTGGTGGCAGTGCAGGGTCCGCTCCCGCGCGTCGAGCTCGCACCGGATCGCGCCGCACTCCTGGAACGCCCGCAGCGCCGCCGAAGCGCGCTTGCGCGTCGGTTCGAAGAACGGCACGGGCGGGCCCGCCCACAGCAGCACGCGCACCGGAACCCGTTCCGCCGCAGCGGAAAGCAGCTCGCGCAACTGCGGCGCACCCGGCTCGCGGGTCAGCTGGAAGTCCGGTGAGGCGTGCCAGTTGGCGATGTGGACGTACTTCTGCGCGCCCTCGATCGCCTTCGCCACAACGGGAAACGCGTTCGCGCCGTCGACCAGGACCTCGATCGAGTTGCCGTGCTGGACAGGCCGGCGCGGGGTGAACCACCCCGCGCCACTGCCGTCCAGCACCTCACCCCACCCGAGCCGTCGCAGTCTTCGGGTGTGGTGCGTGCACAGCACCTTCTCCAGCCCGTCACCGAGCCGCGCGTCGAGCACGTCGAGTAAACCCACGAGCCGGGGATTTACCCGATCAGTCCGATCTCAAACAGCCAGTACCGTGGTGGTGCCCGGCTCGACCTCGGTGAAGCCCGCGTCCCGCACGGCCACGACGTCTTCGCGCTGGATCAGCGAGTCCCACTCGGCCGCGGAAGGCGTGCGCACGGCACAGCGGTAGTCGAGCTCCGCCCAGGCCTTCAGCTCGTCAGTGGACAACCGCGGCGCCAGCAACATCGACGCGTGCCCGACCTGGGCCGCGAGCTTGCCCGCGGACATCTCGACGCGCGGGTTCACGTACAGCAGCCGTGCCCCGGCCGGCACCGGCCCCGGCTCGTCCAAGGGCAGGTCGGAGCCGGAGATCTGCAGCTTCGCGACCTCGCGCGGCGTCTCGGACACCAGCACCGGCAGCAGCGAGCGGACCGAGGCGCCGTCGACCGTGATCGTCACGCCCGGCAGCTCCTGCACGGCCTCCCACTGCACGCCACGGGCCCGCCGCGACACCTTGCGGATCCGTCCCGCCACCCACGCGCGCACGGCCTCGTGCCACTCGCCGCCGACGTCGGCACGCGGGTCGAGGCACACCGCGACCGCCGACGCGGCCGCGGCCTCCAGCAACGCCGTCCTGCCGGGCGGCGACGTCCGTTCGATGCGCAACACCATCGGCATCGCACGGACTTCGGACTCCTCCGCGTAGTTCCGGGAGGCGATCAGGTCGAGGATCATCACAGCCGGGTCAGCTCCAGGCCGTCCGCGGCGTCCGCGGCCTCCACCTCGGCCCTCGTGACGCCGAGGATGAACAGCACGGCGTCCAGGAACGGGTGCGACAGCGCGGCGTCGGCCACCTCGCGCAGCGCCGGCTTGGCGTTGAACGCGATGCCCAGACCGGCCGCGCTCAGCATGTCGATGTCGTTCGCACCGTCCCCCACCGCCACGCACTGCGCGAGTGACACGCCGACCTCCTCGGCGAACCGGCGCAGCGCCACGGCCTTGCCCGGCCGGTCGACGATCTCGCCGACGACCTTGCCGGTCAGCTTGCCGTCCACGATCTCCAGCTCGTTCGCCGCGCAGAAGTCCAGCTGCAGCTCGTCGGCGAGGCCCGTGATGACGGACGTGAAGCCACCGGACACGACACCGCAGTAGAAGCCGAGGCGCTTGAGCGTCCGGATCGTCGTGCGCGCCCCTGGCGTGAGCTCCAGCGAGGCACCGACCTCGTCCAGCACCTTCGCGTCGAGGCCCTCCAGCAGTGCGACCCGGCGCCGCAGCGACTCGGCGAAGTCGAGCTCGCCGCGCATCGCTGCGTCGGTGATCTCGCGCACCTGCTCCTCGCACCCGACGTGCGCGGCCAGCATTTCGATCACCTCGCCCTGGATGAGCGTGGAGTCGACGTCGAACACGACCAGCCGCTTGGCCCGCCGGGTCAGACCGGCCCGCTCGACCGCGATGTCCAGGCCCACCCGCACCGACACGTCGGCCAGCGCCGAACGCAGCTCCGCGTCGTTCTCCATCGTGTCGTCGGCGACCGAAACGCGCAGCTCAAGGCCCGTGACGGGGTAGTCGGCGACACCGCGGATCGCGTCGATGTTCACACCCAGCGACGCCAACCGGCGCGCGACCTCGGTGAACGCCTTCGCCGTCACCGGGCGCCCCAGCACGATCAGCACGTGCGACGACTCCAGGCGCGCGGTGCGCTTCGAGTCGGCACCGATCTCGATCTCGACCTGCATCGACACGGTGGCCATGGCCTGCTCGACCGACTCCTGCAGGCCCTCCGGGTCGTGGTCGGTCGCGACCAGCGCGCCGAGCACCAGCCGACCCCTGATCACCACCTGCTCCACGTCGAGCACCTCGACTCCGTGCCTGGTCAGCACGGCGAAGAGCACCGAGGAGACACCGGGCTTGTCGGGGCCGGTCACGGTGATGAGCACGGGCGTTTTCACGTGGTCGTCTCCTCTTAAGACGCGAAGAGCCCCGGCAGCATCGCAGCAGCCGGGGCTCGTCGTTGAACCTGTATTGGCAGGTTACTTGTGGTCCGAGTCGTCCTTCTCGGAGGCCGTACCCGACTTGATGGCGGAAGCCGCGAGCTCCGAGGGAGCGGGCTTGGCGTCCTTGTGCGAGATCGCCTTGCCGGTGAAGGTCACGTGACCCTCGTTGCGGATGCGCTCGACCATGTGCGGGTAGTGCAGCTCGAACGCCGGGCGCTCGGAACGGATCCGGGGCAGCTCGGTGAAGTTGTGCCGCGGCGGCGGGGACGAGGTGGCCCACTCCAGCGAGTTGCCGTAGCCCCACGGGTCGTCCACCGTCACGACCTCACCGAAGCGGTAGCTCCGGAAGATGTTCCAGATGAACGGCAGCGTCGACGCGCCCAGGATGTAGGCACCGATCGTCGAGATCATGTTGAGCGTCGTGAAGCCGTCGGACGCCAGGTAGTCGGCGTACCGGCGCGGCATGCCCTCGTTGCCCAGCCAGTGCTGGACGAGGAAGGTCGCGTGGAAGCCGATGAACGTCGTCCAGAAGTGCAGCTTGCCGAGCGGCTCGTCGAGGAACCGGCCGGTGATCTTCGGGAACCAGAAGTAGATGCCGGCGAAGGTCGCGAACACGATCGTGCCGTAGAGCACGTAGTGGAAGTGCGCGACGACGAAGTACGTGTCCGACACGTGGAAGTCGATCGCGGGCGCGGCCAGCAGGATGCCGGAGAGGCCACCGAAGAGGAACGTGACGATGAAGCCGATCGAGAACAGCATCGGCGTCTCGAACGTCAGCTGGCCCTTCCACATCGTGCCGATCCAGTTGAAGAACTTCACACCGGTCGGGACCGCGATGAGGAACGTCATGAAGGCGAAGAACGGCAGCAGCACGGCGCCGGTCGCGTACATGTGGTGCGCCCACACGGCGACGGACAGGGCCGCGATGCCGAGCGTCGCGTAGACCAGGCCGTTGTAGCCGAAGATCGGCTTGCGGCTGAACACCGGGAAGATCTCCGACACGATGCCGAAGAACGGCAGCGCGACGATGTAGACCTCGGGGTGACCGAAGAACCAGAACAGGTGCTGCCACAGGATCACGCCGCCGTTGGCGGGGTCGAACACGTGGGCGTGCAGATGCCGGTCGGCGAGCAGGCCGAGCAGCGCCGCGGTGAGGATCGGGAACGCGAGCAGCACCAGCACCGACGTCACCAGGATGTTCCAGGTGAAGATCGGCATGCGGAACATCGTCATGCCGGGCGCGCGCAGGCAGACCACCGTGGTGATCATGTTGACCGCACCGAGGATGGTGCCGAGACCACCGATCACCAGACCGGAGATCCACAGGTCGGCGCCGACGCCGGGCGAGTGGATGGCGTTGCTCAGCGGGGTGTAGGCGAACCAGCCGAAGTCAGCCGCACCACCGGGGGTGATGAAGCCGGACATCACGATCAGGCCGCCGAAGAGGTACAGCCAGTACGAGAACGCGTTCAGACGCGGGAACGCCACGTCGGGCGAACCGATCTGCAGCGGCAGCACGAAGTTCGCGAAGCCGAACACGATGGGCGTCGCGTACAGCAGCAGCATCACGGTGCCGTGCATCGTGAAGAGCTGGTTGAACTGCTCCTGGCTGAGGAACTGCATGCCGGGACGGGCCAGCTCGGTCCGCATCAGCATGGCCATCGCGCCGCCCACCATGAAGAAGGCGAACGAGGTGACCAGGTACAGGATGCCGATCTGCTTGTGGTCCGTGGTGCGGAACATCCGCAGCAGGAAGGACCCCTTGACCGCAGTGCGCGTCGGATAAGGACGCGTTGCGATCGGCTGCGGGGCTACGGCCGTCACGGTGCCTCCAGGCCTTGGTGGGACCAGTCGTTCGGGAAACTCACCGGATATTAGACGGAGCCGATCAGCTCCATTCGGGTGGGCCATGGCCGGTGGCCAGGGGCGTAGCGCACGTCACACGTATCCTGCCGCCGTGCTCCGAATGCTCGCTGCCGCTTCTGTCCTGTTGCTGTCCGCCTGCGGCAGTCCCGCCACGCACAACTCCGCGGACGTCGCGTTCGCCCAGGCCATGGTCCCGCACCACGAGCAGGCGCTGGAGATGAGCCGCCTCGTCGCCTCCCGCACGGAGAACCCCGAGGTGATCGACCTGGCCGCACGCATCTCGAAGGCCCAGAAGCCGGAGATCGACCGCATGAACGGCTGGCTGAAGGCGTGGAACGCGCCCGTCAAGGCGTCGTCGCATTCCTCACACGGGCACTCCGAGCCGCACGGCATGGTCGACCTCGGCAACCTCGCCGACCTCTCCGGCACCGAGTTCGACCGCAAGTGGCTCTCCCTGATGATCCTGCACCACCGCGGCGCCGTGGAGATGGCGCGCACGCACCTCGCCGCGGGCACCGACCCGGCGGCCCGCACGCTGGCCCAGGAAGTCGTCACGCACCAGGAGAAGGAGATCGCCGAAATGGAGTCGCTCCTCCCCCAAGGCTGATGCCAGCCTCTTCGCCGTGAGCCCCTCAGCAGCCGTGCGCGCCGCCGTGTCGTTGGCGGCCAGGCACGGCGTGACGTGTACGGATCCCGTCGTCCTGAAGAACGGCAGCAACGTCCTCGTGCACCTGCGCCCGGCCCCGGTCGTGGCCCGGATCGCCGCGCGCACGGCCCTGGTCCGCCCGTCCGTGAGCTCGCACTTCGCCCGCGACCTGGCCGTGTCGGCGTTCCTCGACGCGCGCGGCGTGCCAGTCGTCACGCCCTCCGCCGAACTGCCCGCCGGCCCTCACGTGGCCGACGGGTTCGTCTTGTCCTTCAGCACCCATGTCCCACACGACCCCGACCTCACGCTGACCCGCGCCGACGTCCTCGAGCTGCTGCCCGACCTGCACGCCGAGCTGCGCCGGTACGAGGGCCCGCTGCCCACCCGCGGCCCTCTCGACGACATCGACAACACGCTCGCCTACCTGGAACGCATTGGCGTCGACGACCTGGACCCGTTCCGTGAACGCCGCACGGAACTGATGGCCCGCTGGGACGCGCACTACCACGACGTCCAGCCCTTGCACGGCGACTCGCACCCCGGCAACCTGCTGATGACCGCCACCGGTCCGGTGTGGAACGACTTCGAGGACACCTGGCGCGGCCCGGTCGCCTGGGACCTGGCGTGCGCCGCAAAGACAGAGGCCGCCCAACGCACCGTGGAGATCTACGGCGGCGGGGCGGCCCCTGCGGACGTGGCGTTCCACGTCGAAACCCGCATGCTCTTCGGCACGCTGTGGGCTGAGCTGATCAAGAACTCCTAGGCGCGCCGCCTGCGCAGCACCAGGAGCACGGCCGCACCGGCGGCCAGGAGCGCCGAGCCGAGGCCGAGCAACCAGGCAGACCCGAACCCGGTGGACGCCAGCTCCCGCGAACCGGCGGCGGCGGCCGTCGAGGTGGTCACCGACGTGGCCGGGGTGGCCGCAGCGGACGAGGTCGTCGACGTCGCGGTGGTCGTGGTCGGCGGCTGCTCCTTCGTGGGAGGCGGCTGCTCGGTCGTCCCACCGCACGCGAACCAGTGGCTGATCTGCGCGGGCTTGCCGTTGGGGTTGAGCGGCGAGTGCAGGCCGGTCCACCCTCCGCTGAGCGCGTCCGCGAGGTAGACGTTGTACGCGTCCCCGCCCTTGACCACGACAGCGGTGATACCGGTGTGGTCCAGGACGTCGATGTAGGTGTTGCTGCCGTCGACGGACGCCTTGACGTCGGCCGACGCGATGGTCTTGCCGGGCAGCCCAGCGGCCTCACACGTGGTGACGTTCTTGTCGTGCACGGAGGCGCGGGAGTCACCGGACTCCAGGTCGCCACCGGCGTGGGCGGTGGCGTTGAGCGCGACCAGGGCGAACGACGTGGCGGCGAGGGCGGCGAGCGGTCTGGACAGGGCCATCTGTTCTCCAGGGGGATCGGCGGGATGCCGAGATCTAAGACCATCGACGTCGCCCTAACGGGTGAACGGCTGGTCTCAGGTACGCCCTGTGGCCCAGTTGTTATGCGGCCGTGAAGTTGAGTCCCGAACGACCGAACGCCGAAGGGGCCGGCGAACCGGCCCCTTCGGCGACACAAGCCGAGCGCTCGACTCAGTCGTTCTGCCCAGCATCAGCAGGTCGCAGGAAAACCGTGCCACCGTTCGGCATGCGCCGGAACCAGTCAACGGAGGTGACCGGCTGACCGATCACCGGGCCCGCCCCGGTAGGGAGAGGGGGAACGGAAACGCCGGCACCGCGGGGGGACTGTGACCGGCGAAGGGGCTGGTTCGGGGTGGTCATGATTCCTTCTCGACGACGGGAAGCCCGAGAAGGCACCAACAGACCGGGCATTTCCCTTTCCCGGATGCCTGCAGTGCGACCTCGGGCCGAAAGTGGTCATTCAGCGTGACGCACTGCCCCGGAACACGGCCTGTGCATGCGTCGAGGCAGAAGGTATCGAGCCCGACGAACCGCCGTGCAACTGGAGAGTCGACACGCATCCCAGCACTGCGGGATGCGTGAGTCTACATCGGACCACAACCCCTGCTCACCTGGGGATATACCGGTTTGTAACGCGCGGGGGTCAGGCAGGTGACGCCAGGCCACCCAACGGGGTGAGCGAGTACCACGCCGCTGTGGCTGCGCCCCGCGGCAGACCCATGTTCCGCTGGGCAGCACATATGCAGTACAAGCGTTACGGAAATACTTCCACGCATTCGCCCTGCCTATCGGAAAAATTTCTGCACAAGTCACCGAGGGTGGCTTGTTCTGCGGTTCTTCCACAGCCGACCGAGCGTGAGCAGCACTCCCAGCCAAGGCAGTCAGGACCCTACGTCCTTGCCGCTGTCATCACCGGACGTTGCTCAGGGCACGACGAACCAGGCGCCGGGAGAATCGGCCCCAAGTTTTCGCATGTGGACAGTGCCACCCTGCGGCATGCGCCTGAACCAGTCGACCGGTACGACCGGCCTTCCCGTCACCGGCCCCCTGCCCGGTGGCAGACGGGGCTGGACTCCGACGGCCGGCAAGGGCCGCGACTGAGGAAAAGGCTGGTTCAGGCTGGTCATCAGCGCCCTCTTGACGTGAAGTTCGTTCTCATGAGGCCCTCTCGACGATCAGGTTGGCGATGAGCGGACCGAGAGCGATCCGCAGGCGTGCCTCCGCAGTGGACGGATCGACCTGCCAGTCCGCGGCCGCCTTCGCGGCAACGGCATCGAAGGACTGCACCAGACCATCGTGGCCCAGGCGGTCCACGAGCCAGCCCGCCTCGACGCCGAGCCAGAAGACCTCAGGTGGCTGCCCCGCTCGAGCGACCACTACGCGTCCGGAAGCGGCACGCCGGAACCTGATCCCTGGAACCACGCGGAACCGGTCGCCTTCGCGGACCTCGGACGTGACCGAGGTGTCCACACCACTTCGATCCGGTGCTCCGCCGTCACCGCTCATCGCGTGCAACAACCAGCGCGCGTCCGCGCGAAGGTCGTGCTCGTGCTCGAGCAGCCAGCGACCGATTTCGTCAGCCCGTTCCCGCGCCTTCGGCAGCAAGGAGATCGGCCCGAGGTGTTGACCTTGGCAGACGGTGGAGAACTGGGCGAGGCAACTGTAGGCGTGCCACGCCGCGAAGGTCTGTTCCAGCGGCCACCGAGCGTGCGACCACGAATTCTCGAAGTACTCGACGTCCTCGGCGTAGACGTCGAGGAACTCACGCGTGATCGCCAGGTCGAAGAACTTCTCGTGCGCACCCTCGTGCACGAGAGCCTCCGCGACCTCCATCGGGGTGGAGGGCTCGTCGATCAGCACGATGCCCGGCACGTACCGCGACGACGCCGACACCACACCGCCGGACGTCTCCGCCCTGAGCACTGCGAGCATCGAGACGTGAGCGAGCAGGTCCACCGCCATCTCGGGCGCCAGCTGCCGAAACAGGCGGACGCCCTCGGTCACGATCGTGACCACGGCCTCGAACCGCGCCCCGTCCGCCTCCGTGAGCGGCCGCGGAGACGTGCCCGGCGGAGCGATGATCCGCAACGGCGCTTCGAGCAGGTCCGCGGCCTGCGGATCCGCCGCCAGGGCGACACCGGCATCCCGCACGCGCAGGCCGGCGGCCCGGTGCAGCAACGCGGGTTCCAGACCACCGTGCCCAGCCAGGGCCCTGCCGATCTCGTAGCGGACGATCGGATGATCGAGAAGGTTGTCCGACAACCCCGTGCCGGGTGCGAGCACATCGGCCGCGAGCCGGTAGAGCGTGCGCCGTTCGTCGACCAACACGACCGCAGGTGCGATCGCCGCATGCAATGCATGTGGGCTCGCAACAGGCGAACTCATCACTGAAAGACTCCGTACTCACGTCCCCCGACGCCATGGAGTCACGGCCCCATCGACAGCGGCGGAGCCCTGATGCGGCGCAACTCTACTGACCCCAGTGACCGGCGTTACAGCCCAACCCCCGAAATGCCGGTGCCCGGACCGCGAGCGGGAGAGCGGTCCGGGCACCGTTGTTACTGCTCATCTGCGGATTCGCATCAGCCGAAAATGATGCTGGTGACGTTCACGAAGCCGACGACGGCCAGCGCGACGACGGAGACAGCGACCATCGTGAGCACGGTGCGCCATCCGATCGCCGTGACGGCGACAGCTACGGCGGCGGCGATTCCGAGTGCACTCCCTGTGGACATCTCGTTCCCTCCCGACTAGGCGAGTACGGCTCCCAGGTGTGGGCGGTCCTGGGCGTCTCGCCTGGTAGAAGAATCTCGCGTTGTAGGTTGTCTGTCAACGGTCGCCAGGTTGCCAGACAAGTTGCAACCAGACTGCGATAGGCCTAGACTGAACCAATGCCCGTCGACGACGCACATCCCGGCGAGAGCTGGTCGCTCTCGCCCGATTCGCGACGCCCTCTCCCGGAGCTGATCGAGCAGAAACTCCGCGAGCAGATCATCGGCGGCACTCTCAAAGCCGGCGACCGCCTCCCCACCGAGCCGGAACTGGCCCGGAAACTGGATGTCGCGCGCTCCTCGCTGCGTACAGCCCTGCAGCGACTTCAGCTCCAGGGCATCGTCGAGGTGCGCCGCGGACTCGGCTGGTACGTGCGTCGCACCGACCTCGCCGCCGTCGAGGAGCATCTGGAGGGCAGGCTTGCGGCCAAGCAGTTCTCGCAGACGGATCTGCTGGAGGTGCGCATCGCGCTGGAGACCACGGCGGCGAGCCTCGCGGCCGTTCGCGCCGGCGACGGCGAGCTCGACGAACTGGCCAAGCTGAACCACCGTTACCAGCGGGCATCCGTCGAGGACGTGCAGGAGGTCATCGACTCCGACGAGGAGTTCCACTCGGCGGTGATCCGCGCCGGCCACAACGAACTGCTGGAACAGATGTACCTGGCACTCGTCCCCGGCCTGCAGGACTGCAAGCGTCACGCGCACCCGTCCCGCGAGGTGCACAACCGCTCGGCGAACGAGCACGAGCAGGTCATCTGGTTCTTGCGCAGGCACGACGAGGTGGGTGCGAAGAGCGCCATGACCACGCATCTGCTGGGTCTGTACAACGACCTCGCCACCGACGACGTGAAGCCACGAGCCACCCTGAGCACCTACGTCGGGGTGTCGGACAACCCGATCTGGAACAAGCCCCGCTGATGCGGCATTGACCGAAAGGGGCTGGCGCTGACCCCTCATCACTCCCACCATGTATGGACAACCGGTGGATTGAGGGGGCGGCGACCAGGTGGTGATGGCGCGCAGGCACAAACAAGCGCTGGCCGTCGCGATCCTGTTGTCGGCCGTCGCAGCCGTCGATCTGACCGTCGTGCTGCTCTGGCAACCCACTTCGCGAAGCGTGCTGCACGACGCGCTGGTGGTGCTCTGGCCGTTACCGGCATTGGGGGGTTTTCTTGTCGGCGTTTACGAACTGTTCCTGCACAAGCGCCTCGTCGCGGAACTGGGCCGGATCTCCGGACCGAGCATCGTCGAACACCTGCTGCCGTCCGAAGTGCTGCGCACGTTCCTCTCGTCCGTCTACGGCCCGAACGCCGCGAACGACGACGTGGTGGCAGGTGTCCTCGGCGGCGACGGCATGCGTCCGCGCGGCGACGACTTGACGATCAGCACCGGCACCACGGTCAAGCTCGAACTTCAGGGCATCGACACGAAGACGTACCACCTGATGACGACCCAGCGGTACCAGTTCCGCAACAGCGTCCCCGCCGACCGCTTCGTCATCTTCGCCACCTCCAACGCCACGCTGCGCGACACCATCAGCGCCGCCTGCCGCTACCCGTTGTTCGAGCTCTACTTCATCCCCGACTCGTCGCTGTTCCTCGACTCCGTCGACGACCTGCGCCACTCCACCCAGATCGCCATCGACTACCTCGACCACGAAGGCCAGCGCCGCTCGGCCGAACCGAGCCAGATCCCGCCGGTCGAGGTGAGGTTCGACCAGTGGAGCAACTACCTGACCTTCTTCCGCGAGTCCACGGGCCCGTTGGGCAAGCTCAGTCCTCTCGACCACATGAGCGACCTGCGGATCTTCGAGTGCGACCTCAACGGCATCGCCGACGACCACGTGGTGCGCGCGATCCGGGGACTCACCGTGTGGTCGCGCACCTTGCAGCGCACCAACGACGGTTTCTGCTACTGGCAGTCTCCCTATCCGTCCTTCGTGGACACCATCAGCTTCGACGCCACCGGCCTCGCCGTCGACCAGTCGCCCAGGCACGAGTTCCGCGTCATGCCCTTCACGTTCCGATCTGCGACGGCGTCCGCGCAGTGGCTGGAGGCCGGCGAGCTCCGCGACCTGGACGTGCGGTCGTGGTTGTTGCCGGGACACGGGGTGGCGCTGCTGTGGCGGGAAGCGATGAGCTAGTCAAACCACGACGGCACCCTGCCTGCACCACCCACCTGTCCAGCCGAAGCAGACGAGCACGTGTGACCGCATGGCATTTGATCAGTCGGTGGGCCGCACGTAGACCGTGCCGCCGCCGTTCGGCATGCGACGGAAGAACTCCACCGGGATTACCGGCTGCGACGGTTCGGGGAGCCGAGGAGCGGGAACGGGCTGAGCTGGATCGGCGGCCATCGCGGTCTCCCCTCGCCTGCGGTGACATTGGAGCGTATCCAAGGCCTCTGCCCGGCAGCGCCTTCCGAGAGGGTGAGCGTCGGACTGCAAGCGAACGCAAGAATTTGCGTACACTTGCGCCATGACGCAACGGAGGCTGGCCGAGGTCGCGGCCAAGGTCGGGGTCAGCGAGGCCACCGTCAGCCGGGTGCTGAACGGCAAGCCGGGCGTCTCGGACGCCACGCGCAGTGCCGTGCTCACCGCGCTTGACGTGCTGGGATACGAGCGGCCGACGCAGCTGCGGGGTGAGCGGGCACGGCTGGTGGGGCTGGTGTTGCCCGAGCTGCAGAACCCGATCTTCCCCGCGTTCGCGGACGTCGTGGGCAACGCGTTGGCGCAAAGGGGCTTCACGCCGGTTCTCTGCACCCGCACGGCAGGGGGCGTGACCGAGGCGGAGTACCTGGAACTGCTGCTGGAGCAGCACGTCAGCGGGATCGTGTTCGCGGGCGGGCTGTACGCGCAGAAGGACGCCAGTCACGGGCACTACCAGCAGATGATGTCGCGCAAGCTGCCTGCGGTGCTGGTCAACGCGGCCATCGACGACCTGGCGTTTCCGCGGGTGTCGTGTGATGACGCGGTGGCGGTCGAGCAGGCGTACGGACATCTGGTGTCGCTGGGGCACCGCAGGATCGGGGCGGTGCTGGGGCCGCCGGACCACGTTCCCAGTCAGCGCAAGCTGGAGGCCATCGGCCGGCAGGGCGGGGCGGAGGTCGAGCACGCCATGTTCTCGCTCGAAGGCGGCCAGGCGGCGGCGACCAAGCTCGTCCAGCGAGGTGTCACGGCGATCATCTGCGCGAGCGACCCGTTGGCGTTGGGGGCGATCAGGGCCGTGCGCAGGGCCGGGTTGGACGTGCCGAAGGACGTGTCGATCATCGGGTACGACGACTCGGCGTTCATGACCTGCACGGATCCGCCTCTCACCACGGTCCGGCAGCCGATCGAGGCGATGGGGCGGGCCGCGGTCGAGCTGCTGGCCAACCAGATCTCCGGCAACGCGGTGGCGCCGGACGAGCTGCTGTTCGAGCCGGAACTGGTGGTGAGGGCCTCCACAGCACCCGCTCGGTAGTAGTCGGCTTCTTGCGAGTTTTCGTCTAGATATTGCGTTCAGATGTAACGACGACTTATGGTCGCCGTCACATCGACGCGCTCGCGAGAAGGGCGGCCCCACCATGAAGAAGTCCGCTGCCGTGCTGCTGGGCTGTGTCCTGGTCGCCGGCTGTGGGAGCGGTTCCACGAACGAGGCGGGCGGCAAGGTCGTCGTCAACATCAACGGCCAGCCGCCGCAGACGCAGGCGTTCGACCGCAAGGTCTTCGACGAGGACGTGGCGGAGTTCGAGAAGGAACACCCGGACATCGACCTCGTGCCGCACGAGGGGTTCATGGACCCGAAGACGTTCTCCGCGAAGCTCGCGGGCGGGCAGCTGGAGGACGTCTTCTACGTCTACTTCACCGATCCGGCGGCGCTCATCGCCAGGAAACAGGCCGCCGACCTCACCGGCTACGTCAAGGACGTCAAGTACTACGGCGACCTCAAGCAGGAGCTCAAGGACGTCTTCACGGTCGACGGCAAGGTCTACGGGCTGCCCACGGCCAACTACACGATGGGGCTGCTCTACAGTCGCACGAACTTCGCCAAGGCCGGGCTGGACCCCGACCGGCCGCCGAAGACGTGGGACGAGGTCCGGGCCGCCGCCAGGAAGCTCAAGGACGCCGGCGTCACCGGCTTCGCCGAGTACAGCAAGAGCAACCAGGGCGGCTGGCACTTCACCACGTGGATGAAGTCCGTCGGCGGTGACATCGCGCGCAAGGACGGCAGCACCTTCAAAGCCGACTTCAACAACGACAAGGGCAGGGAAGTCCTGCGGCGCCTCAGGGAGATGCGCTGGGACGACGGCTCCATGGGCGAGAAGCAGCTCCTGGAGATCGGCGACGTGCAGAACATGATGGGCGCCGGGCAGCTCGGCATGTACCTCGCCGCACCGGACAACGTCGCCGCGATCGTCAACCAGTTCAACGGCAAGTACGAGGACTACGGGCTGGCCGCGATTCCCGGGCAGAAGGGCACGTTGCTCGGCGGCGAGGGGTACATGATCAACCCCAAGGCCACGCCGGAGAAGATCAAGGCCGGGCTGCAGTGGATCCAGTGGAAGTACCTGAACCCCGACCGGCTCGAGACGAACCTGCAGAAGTACAAGGACCGCGGGCAGCCCGTCGGCCTGCCGATCCCGCCGATCGCCGACATCTGGACCGGTGAGCCGCGCAAGAAGCAGGAAGAGCTCAAGGGCAAGTACGCCACCATGCCGGTGCGGAACTTCCAGGCCTATGTGGACGGTTCGGAGCAGACCAGGGGCACGCTCGAACCGCCGCAGGCGCAACAGGTCTACGCGATCCTGGACAGCGTCGTGCAGGCCGTGCTGACGAACGAGGACGCTGACCACGCGGCGTTGCTCAAGGACGCCGAGACGAAGGTCAACGCCGTGCTGGCGCAGGTGAAGTGAGTGCGGCGCCACGTCACCGCGTACGGCTTTCTGAGTGCCGCGCTGGTCGTCTTCGCGGTGTTCTCCTGGTGGCCGGTCGTGCGCGGAGTGGTCCTGAGCTTCCAGCAGGTCAACTTCGTCACGAACCCCGACTGGGTGGGCTGGGAGAACTTCGAGCGGCTCTTCGCGGACCCGTTGTTCGTGGTGGCGTGGCGCAACACGGCGTACTTCACGGTCCTGGCGCTGCTCATCGGGTTCGGTGTCCCGTTCATCACCGCCGTGGTGCTCAACGAGCTGCGGCACGCCAAGGGCTACTTCCGGTTGCTGGTCTACCTGCCGGTGATGCTGCCGCCGGTGGTCACGGCCCTGCTGTGGAAGTGGTTCTACGACCCGGGACCGGGGTTGTTCAACTCCGTCCTCAGAGGACTCGGACTTCCGGCGCTGCAGTGGCTCGACTCCAGCAGCACCAGCATGATCAGCCTGGTCCTGGTGATCACGTGGGCGAACATGGGCTCGGCCACGCTGATCTACCTGGCCGCGCTGCAGACCATCCCGGGTGAGCTGTACGAGGCCGCGGAGCTGGACGGTGCCGGCATCGGGAAGAAGATCTGGCACGTCACGATCCCGCAGACCAAGTTCGTGATCCTCATGCTGTTGCTGCTGCAGGTCGTGGCGACCATGCAGATCTTCACCGAGCCGTTCGTCATGACCGGCGGCGGGCCGGAGGAGTCGACGGTCACCGTGCTGCTCCTGCTCTACCGGTACGCCTTCTACTACAACGACTTCGGCACCGCGAGCGCGCTGAGCCTCATCCTGTTCGCGGTGCTGGGCGTCTTCTCCTTCCTCTACCTCAGGATCACCCGGAAGGCCGACGCATGAGGACGCTGACGAGACCGGGCAGCAAGGCCTACTGGGTCGTTCTCGCCCTCACGCTGATCGTGTTCACCGCGGCGTTCCTGCTGCCGCTGGTCTGGGTGCTGCTCGGCGCGTTCAAACCACCGGCGGAGCTCGCACAGCAGCCACCGACGATCCTGCCGCGAACGTGGGAACCCGGCGCGTACGTCAACGCGTGGAACTACATGGACCTCGGCCGGTTCTTCCTCAACACGTTCGTCGTCGCGATCGGCGCGTGGGCGGTGCAGATGGCCGTGATCGTGCCCGCGGCCTACGCCCTCTCCAAGCTGAGGCCGTGGGGAGGCAACGTGGTCATGGGCCTGATGCTGGCCACGCTGATGCTGCCCTCGACGGCGGTGCTGGTGCCGGTGTACCTCACGCTCACCGACCTCGGCCTGCTCGACAACCCGGCGGGCATCTGGTTGCCGGCCGCGGCCAACGCGCTGAACGTCTACCTGCTCAAGCGGTTCTTCGACCAGATCCCCGAGGAGCTGCTGGAGGCGGCCAGGATCGACGGAGCGGGCACGTGGACGACGCTGGTCCGGATCGTGCTGCCGATCTCACGGCCCGTTCTCGCCGTCGTCTCGATCTTCGCGGTCGTGGCGGCGTGGAAGGACTTCATCTGGCCGCTGCTCGTGTTTCCAGACCCGGCGAAGCAGACGCTCAGCGTGGCGCTGCAGCGCTTCGCCCCCGACACCCCGATCAACCTCCTGCTCGCGGGCCTCGTGCTGGCGAGCCTGCCGATGGTCGCGCTGTTCCTCGCGTTCCAGCGGCACATCCTCGCGGGGCTCACCGCGGGCGGCGTGAAAGGCTGAAAGGACACCCGATGAGTTGGTGGCGCAACGCATCCATCTACCAGGTCTACCTGCGCAGCTTCGCGGACGGCAACGGCGACGGCATCGGTGACCTGGCCGGTCTCCGCGCCAGGCTCCAGCACATCGCGAGCCTCGGTTTCGACGCCATCTGGCTCAACCCGTGGTACCCGAGCCCGCTCGCCGACGGCGGCTACGACGTGGCGGACTACCGCGACATCGAGCCCGTGTTCGGATCCCTCGCGGACGCCGAGAAGCTCATCGCGGACGCGCACGGGCTCGGCATCCGGGTCATCATCGACCTCGTCCCCAACCACTGCAGCGACCAGCACCCGTGGTTCAAGAACGGCTTGTGGGACCGCTTCCACATCCGCGACACCGAAGAGCTCCCCAACGACTGGAAGTCGCGGTTCGGCGGCCCCGCGTGGAGCAGGCTGCCGGACGGCCGCTGGTACCTGCACCTCTACGCCGCCGAGCAGCCGGACTTCAACTGGGAGAACCCGGCCGTCGAGGAGGAGTTCGAGGACATCCTGCGGTTCTGGCTCGACCGCGGCGTCGACGGCTTCCGCATCGACGTGGCGGACGGCCTGGTCAAGGACTTCTCGAAACCCGACGCCGACCAGCCCTACTCCGACCAGGACGGTGTCCACGAGATCTACCGGAAGTGGCGCAAGATCGTCGACGAGTACGACGGCGACCGGATCCTGGTCGGCGAGATGTGGCTGCCCGACCCGGTCCGGTTCGCCAGGTACCTGCGCCCCGACGAGATGCACTCAGCGTTCAACTTCGACTTCCTGTGCTGTCCCTGGAACGCGCAGGAGCTCAAAACCGTCGTCGACAACACTCTCGCCGCGCACGAGCCCGTTGGCGCACCACCGACCTGGGTGCTGTCCAATCACGATGTCACCAGGCACGTGACGCGCTACGGCCGCGAGAAGACCGGTTTCTCGTTCGCGGATCGGCAGCACGGCGCCCCGACCGACTTCGAGCTCGGCACGCGCCGGGCCCGCGCGGCGATCATGCTCACCGCCGCGCTGCCCGGTGGCGTGTACGTCTACCAGGGCGAGGAGCTGGGACTCTGGGAGGTCGAGGACCTGCCGGACGAGCTGCGCGAGGACCCGGTGTGGCACCGCTCGGGCTTCACCGACCGCGGCCGCGACGGCTGCCGCGTGCCGCTCCCCTGGGTGGACGACGACGGCCCCAGCTGGCTCCCGCAACCGGCCAACTGGCAGGACTTCTCGGTGGCGGCCCAGACCGGTGACCCCGGCTCGATGCTCAGCCTGTACCGCCAGGTGTTCGCGCAACGGCGTGTGATCGACGGCGACCTGGAGTGGCTCGACCTGGGCGAGAACGTGCTGGCGTTCCGCCGGAACACCCACACCACGGTCGTCAACCTGTCCGGCGCACCGATCGACCTGCCGGGTACGCCGACGTTGACGAGCATCCCGCTGGAGAACGGCCGCCTGCCGCACGACGCCGCCGCCTGGCTCTCCTGATCAAACGATGAAGGGCTCCTTCATCCCGGTCGAGTTCGCCGCGCACCGTGCGGGCGGGCCTCGCCAGGCGCGTGGTGACGTGGATGAAGGCGCCCTTCATCCACACCAGGTGGAGCAAGGAGCCCTTCATCACTTTCAGCGGGTCGCGTACGGGGAGTCGTCCACCTTGGCGGACTCGGTGGGGAGGTTCTTGACCACGCCGATCGCGGTGGTGTTCACGGCACCGGTCGCGATGTTCTCGAACATCTCGGTGAACGGGCCGGACGCCTTCGGCATGACGCCCTTCAGCACGTCCTTGACCTTGTCGAGGGTCTTGAAGATCGTGTCGATGACCTTGGACAGGCCGCGGATCGTCTTGATGATCTTGTCCAGCCAGTCCGAGACCTTCTTGGCCCACTTCATGACCAGCCGGATGCCGTCGGCGATGATGCCCGGCGTCGCGAGACCGACGGTCAGCAGCTCGGCGGCCGCCCACCTGATCAACGCCTGCACCAGCTCGGACATGGCCATCGAGATCAGGTCGCGCACGATCGTGCGCACCGTGGCCACGGCGACACCGGCACCGACCAGTGCGGCGCCGACGCCTTCCGCCGCGATGCCCGCGGCCTTCACGCCCTGCGCTTCGAGCTTCGCCACCGGCGTGTAGGCGGAGATCGCGGCGCCCCGCCACTGCGAGGTGTCGGCGTCGACCACGCGCGCCATCTCCTCGCCCGCCTTCTTCAGGTGGTCGGCGACGTTGCCCCAGGTGGCGGCGTTCTGGTTGATCACACCGGGGTTGCCGGCCAGCGAGTCCAGCATCGACTTCAACGGCTCGACGTGCTCGATGAACCACGCGAACGCCGACGACAGCAGCGTGCCGAACGGGTCGGTGAGGAAGCCCAGCGCGTCGATGCCCGCGCCGAGGACGTTGATGCCCGCCTCCGCCCAGTCACCGCGCTGGACTGCGGCCACGGCGTCCGACGCGGGCTCGATCAGGTTGATGCCGGCGAGCGGGCCGGGAGCGTCGGGGGCCTTGGCCACCAACGGGTTCGGTGCGGTCACGAGGTCAGCTCCCCCAGCTTCTCGATGATCTTCTTGAGGTTGCCCTCGACGGCCTTGTCGGCGGCGTCGTAGACGTCGGCCATGCCGTTGACACCGTCCACAGTGGCGCCGACGACGGCGTGCGACGCGCCGATGGCGGCGACACCGGCCGCCTCGACCGTGCCCATGATCGGCTCCAGCAACGGGGTGCAGAGGATGCCGTACGCGTTGGCGCCGTTGATCTGCGCCTGCCCGATGGCCTGCTGCGCGGTCTCGATCTGCTTCACGATGCCGTCCAGCCGCTTGGCGTGCTCGCGCATCGCCTGCGTGTGGACGTTGAACCCTGCCGAAGTCATGATCACCAGCCCTTGTCGTCACGGGCGAAGTTGTGCCCGCCGAAGTCGTCGTCATCGGAGGGACCGGAAGGACGCCGGTCAGCGGGCTGCTCGGGCGGCGGCTCCGGGAACCGCTCCTGGTAGCCGCCCATCAACGCGTCCATGGTCGCGGAGTCACCGCCGATGATCGGCGCCATGACCTCCTGCATGCGAGACGCGATCTGCGCCTGGGCCGTGCGCATCGCACCGAGGATTTCGGACGACAGCTGCTCGGGTCGTTTCCGCAACGCCGCGTCGGTCAGGTCCAGTGCCGAGACGATGCCGTTCTGGTCGACGGTGACGGACACCGAGCCGTCGGAGGAACGCTGCGTCACCTGGACGGCGTTCGCGACCTGCTTCATCTCGTCGGCCTGCCGGAGCTTGGCCTGGATCTGCTCGTTCCACTGACGCATCAACGCGTCGGGATCAGCTGCTGCCGGGTTCATCTACTCCCTCTCCTGTGCTTTCCTGCGACGGGAGACGACGCTCCCGAGCACGGCCAGCGCCCCGATGCCGCCGACCCCCATCCCGCCGAGCAACGAGCCGATGCCGAGCACGACGCTCGGTTCGAAGTCCGCCCGGTAGACCGGCGGGTTCCCCGACCCGTTGCGGACCTTCGTCTCACCCCGTTGCACCACCGGCACTTCCCGGTCGGACGGGGTGAGCTGGCCCGCTTCGGCCGTCACCCTCGTCCGCCGCCCGCTCTCCCACTCCACATCGGCCTGGCACGTCCACCAGGTGCCGAAGCCGTGGATGCTCACCGGGCCGCTGCGCGTGCAGCCGACGACCTCGGCCACGCCGCGGTCCGCGACCGCCTTGGCCGCCGGCGCGAACGTCGTGAAACCGGTCAGCCCCAGCAACACACCGCATCCCAGGATCACCGGAGCGACCAGGCCCGCGAGCCACCTCATGCCTCTCGTCCCCTCCTCGGTCCTCGTTGGACTGTGCCGCGCGCCGCCCGGTTCCACCGAATTCAGCAGCCATCTGGAGGCCATCCGGGCACACCGGCGGGGCGGTTCGGGCGTGCCCAGTCTGCTCGACCTGCGTGAACGACCCGTCACGCAGGGCAAACCGGGCAGAAATCGGGCAGTATCTCAATTAGTTGTGGTGGCGACCACAGAGTTACAAGGGTGTTTCATCTATGCACGGCCCGAACGGGCAAACAGATAGCCGAGTGGGCAGGTGACATGCGAGCCGAGGAACGCAAGCGGCGCATCCTGGCCAGGGCCCGCGCCGAGGGCCGCGTCGACGTGGTGGAGATGGCGCAGGAGCTGAACGTCGCGCCCGAGACCGTTCGGCGCGACCTGCGCGTGCTCGACGAGCACGGCCTGGTGCGGCGCACGCACGGCGGCGGGATCCCGGTGGAGAGCGCCGGTTTCGAGACCGGGCTGAGGTTCCGCGCCGGGTCGCACGTGCCGGAGAAGCGGCGCATCGCGAAGGCCGCCGCCGAACGGCTCGACGACGCCGAGACCGTGTTCATCGACGAGGGCTACACACCGCAGCTCGTGGCGGAGGCGTTGCCCACGACCAACCCGCTCACGATCATCACCGCGTCGCTGCCGACCGCCGCGGCGATGTCCGAGCTCCCGTCCTGCACGGTCCTGTTGCTGGGTGGCAGGGTACGCGGCCACACACTGGCCACTGTGGACCACTGGGTCACCAGGATGCTCGGCGAGATGGTGATCGACCTCGCCTACATCGGCGCCAACGGCATCTCCCGCGAGCACGGCCTGACCACACCCGACCCGGCGGTCGGCGCGGTGAAGGCCAAGGCGCTCAGCTCGTCCCGGCGAAAGGTCTTCGTCGGGGTGCACACGAAGTTCGGCGTGTCGAGCTTCCACCGGTTCGCCGAGGTCTCCGACCTGGAGGCGATCATCACCGACTCCGGCCTCTCCGCACACGAGGCCCACCGCTACACCCTCCTCGGCCCGAAGGTCATCAGAGCCTGATCCCCACCTCCACGGGCTCCTGAGCTGTCTTCAGCGCGCCCGGAAAACGCCGGAAAGGAAACGACGATGTCGTCGATCCGCACACTCGGGGCCGCCACCGCCGTGTTGCTGCTAGCGTCCGCCTGCGCGGGCGCTGGAGGTGGCGGGGGCAGCGGCTCCGACTCGGTGAACGTGCTGATGGTCAACAACCCGCAGATGCTCGACCTGCAGAAGCTGACCGCGGACAACTTCACCAAGGACACCGGCATCAAGGTGAACTTCACCGTGCTGCCGGAGAACGACGTCCGCGACAAGATCAGCCAGGACTTCTCCAGCCAGGCCGGGCAGTACGACGTCGCCACGATCTCCAACTACGAGACGCCGATGTACGCCAAGAACGGCTGGCTGGCGCCGATGGACGACTTCGTGGCCAAGGACAGCGCGTTCGACCAGGCCGACATCCTCCCGCCGATCAAGCAGTCGCTGACCGCCGCGGACGGCAAGGTGTACGCGCAGCCGTTCTACGGCGAGTCGTCATTCCTCATGTACCGCAAGGACATCTTCGAGGCCAAGGGCGTCACGCTGCCGGAGAGGCCCACGTGGCAGCAGGTCGCCGACGCCGCCGCGAAGGTCGCCACGCCGGAGGTCCGGGGCATCTGCCTGCGCGGCCAGCCCGGCTGGGGCCAGGTCATGGCGCCGCTCACGACGGTCGTGAACACCTTCGGCGGCACCTGGTTCACCAAGGACTGGCAGGCGCAGCTCACCGCGCCGGAGTTCAAGGAAGCCACCAAGTTCTACGTCGACCTCGTCCGCAACCACGGTGAGGCGGGCGCGCCGCAGGCCGGTTTCGCCGAGTGCCTCAACAACATGACGCAGGGCAAGGTCGCGATGTGGTACGACGCCACGGTCGCCGCCGGTCTGCTCGAAGCCAACGACTCGCCGGTCAAGGGCAAGCTCGGCTTCACCCAGGCGCCGGTCGTGAAGACCGGCAGCTCGGGATGGCTCTACACCTGGGCGTTCGGCATCCAGAAGGCGTCGAAGAAGCAGGACGCCGCGTGGAAGTTCATCTCGTGGGCGTCCGGCAAGGGTTACGAGGAGCTCGTCGGCAAGAACCTCGGCTGGTCGAAGGTCCCGGACGGCAAGCGTTCCTCGACCTACCAGCGCGCCGAGTACAAGCAGTCGTCCGGCACGTTCTCCGCGCAGGCCGAAGCGGCGATCAAGGGCGCGAAGCCGCTCGACCCCGGTGTGCAGCCGCGGCCGGCGCCGGGCATCCAGTTCGTCGGCATCCCCGAGTTCACCGACCTCGGCACGCAGGTGTCGCAGCAGATCAGCTCGGCGATCGCGGGCGCGATCTCGGTGGACGACGCGCTGAACAACGGCCAGGGGCTCGCGGAGAAGGTCGCCGCGAAGTACAAGGGGCAGTGAGATGGCCGTCCTGACGCGTGCGGAGCGGTCGGTCGTGGACCGGCCGCCTCCCGTCCCCCGCAAGGCGCCGAAGCGCTGGGCGACGCGGGCGCCGCTGCTGCCCGCGCTCATCTTCCTGGTCATCGTGACGCAGCTGCCGTTCGTGGCGACGCTGGTCATCTCGTTCCTGAAGTGGAACTCGCTCGATCCCACCAACCGCGGGTTCGCGGGGTTCGACAACTACGTCAACGTGTTCACCGACCCGAAGCTGCGATCGTCCATTGTGAACACGATCGTGCTCACCGCGTCGGTGGTGCTGATCAGCCTGGTACTCGGCCTCGGGCTGGCGTTGTTGCTGGACAAGAAGTTCCGCGGCCGCGGGTTCGTGCGGACGATGCTGATCGCGCCGTTCCTCGTCGTGCCGGTCGCGGCGGCGCTGATCTGGAAGCACGTGCTCTACAACCCGGAGTACGGCCTGTTCAACGGCATCCTGAACTGGCTCGGCCTCTCCGCGCAGCCGGACTGGATCAGCTCGATGCCGATGACCGCCGTTGTGCTGTCGCTGGTGTGGCAGTGGACGCCGTTCATGATGCTGATCCTGCTGGCGGGCCTGCAGTCCAAGCCGATCGAACCCGTCGAGGCGGCCAGGATCGACGGCGCGTCGCCGTTGCAGATCTTCCGGTACCTGACGTTCCCTCACCTGCGGCAGTACCTGGAGCTCGGCGCACTGCTCGGCTCGATCTACATCGTGCAGAACTTCGACGCGGTCTTCACGATCACGTCCGGCGGGCTGGGCACGGCGAACCTGCCGTACATGATCTACCAGACCTTCTACCAGGCCCACGAGTACGGCGAGGCGTCCGCGGCCGGTGTGATCGTGGTCGCCGGGTCGATCGTCATCGCGACGTTCGCGCTGCGCGTGGTGTCCTCGCTGTTCAAGGAGGAGACGCGATGAGTCGCGCGTGGGGTGTGCTCGCCTGGTTCGCGGGACTGGTGTTCTTCGCGCCGGTGGCGTGGATGTTCCTGACCTCGCTGCACAGCGAGACGGACGCGGCCACGAACCCGCCGTCCGTCGCGGCACCGCTGACCCTCAACGGGTACGCGGAGTTCTTCGACGGCGGCGCGTGGCCACCTCTGATCAACTCGTTCAGCGCTTCCATCGGGTCCACGGTCATCGTGCTGCTGCTGGCGATCCCCGCGGCCTACGCGTTGTCGATCAAGCCGGTCGAGAAGTGGACCGACGTGCTGTTCTTCTTCCTGTCCACCAAGATGATGCCGGTCGTGGCGGCGCTGCTGCCGATCTACCTGATCGCGCAGTTCTCCGGGATGCTCGACAACATCTCGTTCCTGACCTTGCTGTACTGCTCGATGAACCTGCCGATCGCGGTGTGGCTCATGCGCTCGTTCCTGTCCGAGGTGCCGCGCGAGATCCTCGAAGCGGCGTCGATCGACGGCGCCGGACTCGTCACGATCCTGCGCCGGGTGGTGGCACCGATCGCGATGCCCGGCATCGCCGCGACGGCGTTGATCTGCTTCATCTTCAGCTGGAACGAGCTGCTCTTCGCACGGGTGCTGACCGGTGTCGTCGCCGGTACCGCGCCGGTGTACCTGACCGGGTTCGTCACCTCCCAGGGCCTGTTCCTGGCCAAGGTGTGCGCGGCAGCGGTCGTGGTTTCTCTGCCGGTGCTCGTCGCCGGGTTCGCCGCCCAGGACAAGCTGGTCCAGGGCCTGTCGTTGGGAGCGGTCAAGTGAAAGCAGCGGTCATCACCGGCGTCGGGTCCGTCGAAGTGACCACTGTGGACGATCCGGTCTGCGGTCCGCGCGAGGTGGTCGTCGACGTGGCGGCCTGCGGGATCTGCGGCACGGACCTGCACATCCTGCAGGGCGAGTTCGCGCCGACGTTGCCGGTCGTGCCGGGCCACGAGTTCGCGGGCACGGTCGTGGAGATCGGGTCGCAGGTGAACGAGGTGAGGGTCGGCGACCGCGTGGCCGTCGACCCGTCGCTGTACTGCCACGAGTGCCGGATGTGCCGTTCCGGCAAGAGCAACCTGTGCGAGCGCTGGGCGGCCATCGGCGTCACCACGGCCGGTGGCGCGGCGGAGTTCGCGGTGGCCCCGGTGGCGAACTGCGTGAAGCTGCCCGACCACGTGCGGACCGAGGACGCGGCGCTGATCGAACCGCTGTCGTGCGCGGTGCGCGGGTACGACGTGCTGCGTGCGGCCATGGCCTCGCGGGTGCTGATCTACGGCTCGGGCACCATGGGCCTGATGATGTTGCAGCTCGGCAAGCTGACCGGGGCGTCGTCGATCGAGGTCGTCGACCTGAACCCGAACCGGCTGGAGACGGCGGTCAAGCTCGGCGTCACGGCCGTCGCGGGGTCGGCCGACGAGCTCGACCGGCCGGAGGGCTGGGACGTCGTCATCGACGCCACCGGCAACGAGAAGGCGATCCAGGACGGGCTCGGCCGGGTCGCGAAGGGCGGCACGTTCCTGCAGTTCGGCGTCTCCGACTACTCGGCGCGCGTGACCATCGAGCCGTACCGCATCTACAACCAGGAGATCACCATCACCGGCTCGATGGCGGTGCTGCACTCGTTCGAACGGGCGGCGGACCTCTTCGCGAACGGAGTGCTCGACCCGGAGGTCTTCATCAGCGACCGCGTGCCACTGGACGACTACGCCGGGGCGTTGGACCAGTTCAAGGCTGGCAGGGGACGCAAGATCCAGGTGCTGCCGTGAGGTAGTCCGGAACGATCGTGGGCACTCGTGTATCCAGGCGGGTGCCCACGACTCCTTCCAGACATGTCGAAGTCCGGGCAGACAGTAGTACCGCCGCACTTCTCGCTCATGTCCGACGAAGAGCTCCTCGCCTGGTACGCGGAGCTTCAGGCGCGCGCGATCAACCCGCCGCCTGGGGACGTCGATTTCACCCACACCCACCCGGCCGCCCCGCCGATGACCGCGGACGAGCTGCGCCAGCGGATCATGACGTTCCAGGGCTGGTCAGGGGACACGACCCTCGACGAGGGTTCTCCGTTCCACAACCTGTGGCACTGGCTCAGCGACTGACCCGCGGCGAGGTAGGCCTCGCTCGGGTCATTGGCGCGTTGGTGGCCGCGTGTGTGCTCTTCGCCGTCGTGCACACAGCGGTCACCGGCGTGGTTTCGCACCCGCGGAACTGGCTGGTCGCGTTCGCCTGCACCCTGCTCGGGGTGCGGGTGATCGGCCACGTCCGCAGGTCGTCCGTCGGGTGGTTGTTGCTGGTCATGGGCGCGTTCGGCGCGGTCGCCGTCGCCGTTGCCGGGTGGCCGGACGATCATCCGGCGACGTGGGTCGAGGCATGGGTCTGGTGGCCCACCTACGCGTTGTTGCCGACCGTGGGTCTGGTTTTTCCCAACGGCAAACCGTTGTCGAACCGGTGGTGGATCGCCATCGGTGTGTCGGGGTTCAGCGCGGTCGCCGGCACGGTCGGGATCGCATGGGCGTCGTGGGGTGACCCCGACGGCTTCTGGCAGATGCGCGGGGGCGGCCCCGCCAAGACGATCACGCTGGTCGCCGTGCTCGCCACCGGGGTCGCGGTGATCGCGGCCGTGGTGTCGCTGGTCCTGCGGTGGCGGCGGGCGGAAGGCGACGAACGACGGGTGCTCGTGTGGGCGGTCGCGTTTCTGGGGCTCGCGGTCGTGGCGACCGTTGTCGAGACCACGGACGGACACGTCGCATGGCTCGTTGGTGTGCTTGCCTTTCCTGCTGCTGCGGTCATCGCGATCGTGCGGTACGGGCTTTACGACATCAGCCTGCTGATCCACCGGTCGTTGCTCTACGGCTCGTTGACCGTGGTGCTGCTGCTGGTCTACCTCGGCGTGATGGTCGGGGCCGGTGAGCTGTTCGCGAAGGACGCCGAGGTCATCGGGGTGGTCGCGGCGGGGCTGGTGTTCGCGCCGATCCGCAGCTGGGTGCAGCGCAGGCTCGACCGGTGGCTGTTCGGTCAGCGCTCCGACCCCTATGTCGCTTTGTCGACATTGAGCGAGAAGCTCGAACGGTCGCAGGACGTGCTGCCGACCGTGGCCGCCACGGTGGCCGAGTCGTTGAAGCTGCCGTACGTGGCGATTCGCGGCGGTTCGGTGCTGGCCGAACACGGACGCAGCCGCGGGTGGCCGCAGCTGCGCTTTCCCATGACGTATCGAGGAACGCAGGTCGGTGACCTCGTCGTCGAACCGCGAGCGCCGGACGAGCGGTTGAGCGACCGCGAGCTCTCGCTGCTCGTCGACCTCGCCCGGTCCACCGCCCCGGCCGCGCAGTCGATCAAGCTGACCGCCGATCTGCAGCTCGCGCGTGAACGGTTGGTGCGGGCGCGAGAAGAGGAACGGCTGCGGCTGCGGCGCGACCTGCACGACGGCGTCGGACCGGCGCTGGTCGGGATTCGCTTGCAGCTCAAGGCTTTGCGCCGGTCCGTGGGCGACGCACTGGACCCGGTCCTGGCTGACGTCGACTCGACCGCCGGTGAGGTGCGGAGGCTCGTGGACGGGCTGCGGCCACCGATCCTCGACCAGGGGCTGGCGCTGGCGGTGCGCGACGAGGCCGCGCGGTTCAACGGCGAGCTGACGGTGCGCGTCGAGGCGGAGGAGATCGACGGGCTGTCGGCGGCCGTGGAGGTCGCGGCCTACCGGATCGTCGCGGAGGCGTTGACCAACACCGCGCGCCACTCCGGCGCCTCGACGTGCGTGATCTCCGTGCGGACAGACGGCGACCTCGTGGTGGAGGTCGTCGACGACGGAAGCGGGGTCGCCGCCGACGCGCGACCGGGCGTCGGGCTCGGTTCCATGCGCGAACGCTGTGCCGAACTGGGTGGATCGTGCACAGTGGGACCCGCGGACCCACACGGCACTCGGGTGGTGGCGCGGATCCCGTTGGAGGCCCAATGACGCGGGTTGTGATCGCGGACGACCACCCGGTGTTCCGGCGCGGCCTGAAGGCGTTGCTGGACGGCGAGGACGGGCTTTCCGTGGTCGGCGAGGCGGCGGACGGGCTGACGGCGGTGTCCGTGGTGCTCGACCTGGAGCCGGACGTCGTCGTGATGGACCTGCACATGCCGGGCCTCGGGGGCGTCGAGGCGGCCAAGCGGATCCTGGAGACGTTGCCGTCGTTGGGCGTCCTCGTGCTGACGATGCACGAGGACGACGAGCTGGTGTTCGCGGCGATGAAAGTCGGCGCGCGCGGCTATCTGGTCAAGACGACCGACGACGACGAGATCGTGCGCGCTGTGCAGGCCATCGGCGCGGGCGAGGCGATCTTCAGCGCCACCATCGCGCAACGGATGATGGGCTACTTCACCGCGATCTCGTCGTCCAAGGCGGTGCTGTTCCCGCAGCTCACCGACCGCGAACGGGACGTGCTGGAGCTGATGGCCTCCGGGCTGGACAACCCGTCGATCGCCCACAAGCTGTCGCTGTCCGGCAAGACCGTGCGCAACCGGGTGTCCGCGATCTTCACCAAGCTGCAGGTCGCCGACCGCGCCCAGGCCATCGTGCGCGCCCGCGAGGCGGGACTCGGAAGTCCCTCGTAAGTCGGGACAACGGTCACCTGACAGCGGGACTGGTCCCTGGATTGGATCGGCGACATCCGCCGAAGGGGGCCAGAACCGCATGGACATCACCTGGGACATCGCACACGCGCGACTCAGCCACGAACGAATGCTGCACATCGCTCGTGCGCTCATCTCGATGCGACCGGAGACCGTGACGCTGGGTGGAGGGGAACCCCTCGGCGTGCCGGGCCTGTTCGAGATCGTCGAGCTGTTCCGCGGCGCCGGGGTCGACGTCGTGCTGCGCACCTCGGGCAAGTCACTGCACCCGTCGATGGTCCGCACGCTGTTGGTGTCGTGCGCGCGCATCGAGGTGTGCGCGATGGCGTTCACCCACGCCCTGCACGCGTTGCACCTGCTCGACATCGGCGCCGCCAAGCTGGACCGGCACGCGACGTTCGGGCTGGACGCCACCGGCATCCGGCGCGGCTTCGACCGGCTTGAGGACTTCTGCGCCACCACCGCGTTCGACCTGCCCCGCCTGGGCTTCATCGCGTTCAGCGAGACGATCGGGCCGGACCACGCGCAGTACCTGCAGTCGCTCGCGCCTCAGACCGTGCGGGTGACGGTGGAGACCGTGAACACCTCGGTGGTCAGAGCGAGTTGAGCAGGCCGCGCCAGGCAGCCGTGGAGAACGCGAGCACGTCACCGTCGTGGAAAGATCCAGGACATGCGACTGCCCGTTCCGGTCGTTCGTGCCGATGCCGTCGAGCACTACGCTGAGCTGCTCAGCAGCGAAGCGTTGCCGTCAGAGGCACTGTGCCTCACTGCGGTTCGCGGCCTGACCATCGACGAAGCACTGGCTCGCTTCGACGCCTCACCACAGACGCGGACGACCACGCTCGCCGATGCCGGGCAGGCCTCCGTCAACGCCTTTCCCGACGAACTGTTTCTCGTCGTCGCCGGCGAGCGCGACGGGTGGGTGTTCCTGGCCGAGCACAACGGCTTCCACGGATCACTGCCCGAGGTCCTCGCCAGGCTTTCCAGCGGCACCGTGGCCGCAACGGTCTACTGGAACGTCAACTTCAACAACACGATCGCCCTCGCACGAGACGGTCAGATTCTCGGCGAAATGGACTTCGTCGGAGGTGACGAACCGACAGCAGACCTCGCTACTTACCTGGAAGACTTGGACTTCGATGACGCTGACTTCATGTGCGCCGCGGCAATCGCGTTCGTCGAGCGAGTGACTGGAGTCCGGCTCGACGCCAACTGGGCAACAGCCCCGCACCAGACCGCTGTGATCACACAGCCGGCGAGGTTCGAAGATCCCGATCCTGCAGGCTGGCTCGTGGTGAACGCCCGGGAGGTCTTTGATCTGTTCCGCAGCGCTGAAACGTCGGTCCTGCGCGAGATTGCCACCATGGCAGCCAGCCGAGCCTGTGCGGCCGCGGGTATTGACGATCCGGACATCGCACGCGACCTGTCAACTGACGTAGACGGGCTGTCCGCCGCAGCCCTGCTGCAGCGGCGCGAACAACTCACCGATCGCCTCCGCGAGTCACACTTTCGAGCCTTGAACCTGCGCTGGGACCGGTGCACACCGCCAGACCCACAAGCTGACCGCGTGACGCGGCTCCAGGCCGACGTTGCTCGCCGACACGCGGACACCACCGCTGAACAAATGCTTGTCGCCCGCGCTCACGCACTGGCAGCGGTACGCGCGTGTCTGTCCAAGGACGCGATCACGTCCGCCGCACAGGCACTGATCAACGCCTGTCAGGCCGATCGCGCGCACTGGTCCGACCTGCGCGAGCAAGCCGCAACCCTGCTGTCGGAGGCACGCTGATCAGAGCGAGTTGAGCAGGGCGCGCCAGGCAGCCGTGGAGAACGCGAGTACGTCACCGCTCGCGTTCTTCGTGTCGCGAACCAGGGCGTCCTGGGCGAGCGAGACCTCGACGCAGCTACCACCGCCGTCGCCGTTGCTGTAGGTGCTCTTACGCCAGGTCCGTTCCGCGGTCATGAGGGTCCTCTCGAAGTCCGCTGACGTACTCCGCCAGCTTGCGCTTCGATTGTTCCGCATCAAGGGCGACGGCTTCCAGCCGCTGGAAGAGCCTCCTGGTCCGCGCGACGGCGACGCTGTCCTGCGCATACACGTTGGCCGTGTCGGTCTCGGTGTACACGACCGGAGCCGCCTTGCCGAATTCGTAGAGCGTGCAGGCGGACCGGAGAGTGCTGACGCTCGCGGGCACGATCCGGAGGATGTGGGTGTCGAAGAGGAGACGCAGGTACTGGTCCTCCCAGAGCTGTGCGTCACCGAATGGCATCCGCAGAGCCAGTTCGTGCAGATAGAACAGGCATTCCGGGCGGTTGGGCCGCCTCATGATCGTTTGCCGCTGCATGCGCGCCTGTACGAACTTCTCGATCTCGTCAGGTGCTTCGATGTGGGAGTCGACGAACAGCTCGTAGGCGTACCGCTCCGTCTGCATGAGGCCGTGCACGGTCATGATGTCGTAGGAGACGATCTTTGTCGCCATCGCCTCGGTCATCGTGAGCGTGCGCAGCTTGTCCGGCACCTGAGCGAAGAACAGGTCGAAGGCGTTGTAGTAGCGGCTGCGGAACTCGTTCACGAAGTCGATGTTCTTGCCGCAGGTCGCCAGGTACTGAACCAGATCGATCTCGCTCGCCCGCACCTTGCCGAGCTCGATGTCGGACACCTTGCTCGGGTCCCAGCCGAGCTGGACGGCCATCGCGCGGCCGTTGAACGAGGTGCAGGACTCCCTCAGGCGGCGCAGCTCATCGCCGAGATCCCGGCTGTACGGCGTGGAAATGATCGCGGTCATGCCCCTCGACGTTAGGGCTTGGTTTCAATCCATGGAACGGGCTCATTCGGGTGAAAAAGAGCTAGAAAATGCCGCCGCGAACAGCGAAAACGTCCTCGATATGCGCCATCGCGCCGATAGCGAGCCGCAGCAGCACGCGTGCCTTACGGGGACATAGCCAGCCGGCCATCACGGCACCGCGCTCGATCAGATCCGACTCGGACCCGGTGAAGCCGTAGGTGTTGCGGAACGTCGTACCGGCGCCCGTCCGCGTCGCCACCACGATCGGGAACTGGGCCCGCGAGATCGCCTCGGCCATGCCTGCCGAGACGTGCCCGACGCCCGTGGCGGCCACCACCGCGCCCTTGACGTTGAGCCAGTCGAGGATCGCGCCGTCATCGTCCAAAGTGGCCTCGATGAGCGGGACAACCGGCACCTCCTGCGGTCGCGACAGGGCCGGGAGCTGGTGTGCGGGGTGGAAGTACTGCGGGGCGCCTTCGACGACGAGCCCGAGCGGTCCGGGAAACGATGCGAAGGCGTTCGGCAGGCTGCTGTGGGACTTGCGGACCCAGCGGGCGGCGTGGATCTCGTCGTTCAGCACGAGCAGCGCGCCGCGGCCGCGCGAGTTGCCCGCGTTCGCGGTGGCGACGGCGGCGGCGAGGTTCGCGGGACCGTCGGGGCCGGGCAGGCCGGGGTGGCGCATCGCGCCGGTGACGACGACCGGTTCCTCGTGCGGCCACAGGCAGTCGAAGAAGTAGGCGGTCTCTTCGAGGGTGTCGGTGCCCTGGATGATCACGACGCCTCGCGCGCCCCTGGAGACCTGCTTGTCGGCCCAGTCGAAGGCTTCCAGCAGCGTGGTGAACGTCAGCGAGGCGCCCGGGATGGTGGCCAGGGTGGCGATCTCGCCGACTTCCAGGCCCGCGACCAGGTCTTTCGCGCCGAGTGTCGGTGACACCGCGCCGGAGCCCGTCATCGTGATCGTGCCGCCGAGCGATGCCACCGCCACCTGTGAGCTCATGCGACTCACTCTAGGGTCACGCTGCCGCGTTCGAGGTCGATGAAGGGCGCCTTCATCCACCCCACGGGGGGGTGTGGGGCCGAGCGGGGACCAACAAGGGGGGGTGAGAAGGCCCCCACCGGGGCCAGGGAAGTGGGGGGCGAGG
>NZ_JBEXJN010000015.1:134538-168960 GCF_040609115.1 Lentzea sp. NPDC004782 | reverse complement strand
CCCACTCCCGCAACACCACCCCCACCCCATCCCACCCCTCCGCCAACCCCCGCAACAACCCCGGCAACACCCTCGGCGCCAACCCCCCACCCAACGGCACCCACAAAAAATCCAACGAAGGATCAAGCTCAACACCCATCACCCCACCCCCCACAACAACAACCCGCCACCCGGCACACAAACCCACCGGACAGCAACACCCACATCACACATCACACAATCCACAGAAATCCTCAAAGGTGGAAGAATCAGCACAAACAGCACGCAGACACTCTGCGGCAAGGAACGCTACCGTTCGCAGTCGCCCTGGAAGCCACGACCACCGGGCGGAAATCTGGCGCTAAGCACGATCATGCTGTCGCGCCCGGCTCATGACCATAAAGACAGACCGTGGCACCTCCCCAACACGTCCTTATTCTGGCGTGTGGGAGGTACCACGATGTGTCCTGCCGAGCACAAAACAGCTGACGAGCTGTGCGTCAGGTCGTCAGACGACCCGACGCGGCTTGGGATTCGGATTCGGTGTCGGCTGGTCCGGCTCGGCCATGTCCCGCTCACCGGGCCGAGAAGTTCCTGCCACAACGGGCCTAGGGCCGCCCGTGCCGCCGAACGCTTTCTTGGCCACCTGAACATTGGACGCCTCGGCGTTGTCCGCGAGATCTGCCAGCTGCTTCACGTCCGCACTTAACGCGATGACCGCATTTGCAATCTCACGTACGCCCCCCCGGATCGCCTCGGAGACATCGTCATACGAACCTTTGTAGTTTTGCCAGGTATCGTCGATCTGGCCGTCCTCCGAAGGAACCTGATTAGCAAGATCATCGACATCATATGCGATGGCATGGCCACGATAAGCGCGGCCTTCAAGCCAATCAGCGCACCGCCGTAGCGCGTCGGTATCGACGCTGAGGATCTCCCCCCCGCCCGGAAGGCGACGGGGAGAATACGAGCTGAAACCGGAACCTGTGGAACTGGAGCCGGAAGCGGAGTCATCGCCACCGGCGGGGGTCGCTTTCGATGCACTCATGATCAGTCCTTGATTTTCATCAGATCGCGCGTTTCAGGACGCAGCTCCGGCTCCGACGGAATCAGGGTCTGCAGGTCGATATCACCGGACAGGAGTCCGCGGGCGTCGACACCGGGCGGCAATGTCGGCGCGATCACGTCTGCAGCCTCTTCGACGATCTGCCGCTGAGCGTCCCCAACGACCTTGAGCACGACCGCGGCGAGCTCAGCGGGAGCCATGCGCTTGTACGCGTTGCCGTGGAACTTCACGTCCTTGATCACACCGCCGTGGCCCACCGTCACGCTCACTACCTGTCGGGGAGCCGTCACGGTGCAGGAAAGCTCCTTGAGCCGATCCTGGGTTTTCCTCAACTCGGCGAACTGTCGCTGATACTCCGCCTTCAACTGCTCAAGCCCTTCGGAATGCGGCGACGACATCACACCAACCTTCCAGTCCAGCGCCCCACGCAGGCCGCCCTAGCGAATACCTCGGAGTAGAACAACCGCTGATCAGATCCACCAACCGAACGGACTAGGCGGGACCTCAAGTGAAGCTCAGACTGCCCTTCCGCACCCGAACAGCGGCTGACCGGTTGAGACGCGAGCGAGTCTCAGACAACGTGCGGATACCCCCTCCAAGACCCGCGCAGGCGTCAAGCCGGCCGGAGGCGACCCTCCGACACCACGCGAAACGGCCTGCGGTGAACCGGCAGGTTTTGCCCTCACGAAAACCTGCCGCCAGCCAAACCTGGTGACCACCCAGCCCAGCAAGGTTTCCTGCACTCATGACTTCGCACACCGCATGGTCAAGCGGCCCCCGCACCACCACACCACCACGCCGCGCCACCATCCGGGTCACCGTGCACGCCACCGACCCCCTCGTGGCCACCGGCATCAACACCATGCTCCAACCCACCCCCGGCATCGACCTCGTCACCGACCCCCACCACGCCGACATCACCATCGCCGTCGCCGACACCGGCCTGCCCGACCTCACCACCCACCACAACACTCGCCTCATCCTCATCGCCGACGACATACGCCAAGCCGACCTGTGGACAGCCATCGAACACGGCCTCATCGTCCTCGTCCCCCGGACCGAAGCGACCAGCCGATCACGCCTGCTCCGCGCCATCACCGACGCCCGCGAAGGCCGCGGCGACCTCCCTCCGGAACATCTCGGCACCATGCTTCAAGGCCTCAAACAACTCCAGCAAAACACCCTCCGGCCACGCGACCTCACCCTCACCGGACTCTCCACCCGCGAAACCGAAGTCATCCGCCTTCTCGCAGACGGCCTCGACACCAGCGAAATCGCCGAAAAGCTCATCTACTCCGAACGCACCGTCAAAAACGTGCTCCACAGCCTCCTCAACAGACTCAACCTCCGCAACCGAGCACACGCCGTCGCCTACGCCCTGCGCCAAGGCCTCATCTGAGACACGTTCCAACAGCAACGGAAGCCCCTTGCACACCAGCCGACAACTCTTCCCGACGACCGCGAAGCTCCGCCTCGACTCACTACACGACTCCCGATGCGCACACTGACAACCCTGCTGCGCACCGAACTGCGCGAAGCCGAGTCGCGGATCGCCCGCGAACTGGGCGACCTGCCCAGTTCCTTGCGACTTCACCTGCACGTTCAACGCAAGTCACCCGTGCTGGAGTCCAGGCTGTTCGCCGCTCTGGTGGCGGGCGCGGCCGGCGGTACACCTCACGAGGCGATACCGATCTGTGTGTTGTCAGGCCTGTCGTGGGCCGGCGTCGAGACGCTCGGCCGTGTCGGAGCCCTCCAGTTGCTGCTGCACCACCTCGGCTCGCAGGCCGTTTCTCCGCGGCTGCGGCGCGAGTGGTCGAACGAATTGGAGCGATCCCTCCTCCCCGCCGAGAGCACGAGGTGTGCAAAACCGGTTGGCCTGGCCGCCACGCGGCAGCGCTACCTCACGACCGCGTGCATGACGGCACGCAGCGCGGCCCACGCCCGCGACGCCGTCATGGCAGTCAGCCTGCAGGGTCTCACCGCAGCGACCTCCGAGAAGTGGCGGGAGTTCGGAGCCTGGTTCGGCGCGTTGATGGATTTGGCTGCGTCGAACGTCCAGGACTCGGTCGACGGAGCACTCGTTCGACCGGCTCGCGTCGTCTCACCGCTGCTCTTCGCTCACACCCTGGAAAGCACGAGTACGCATCGACGCCACCACCTCCTCAGTCTCGCCGAAGAGGCAAAGCACGACACCGATGCACGGGCCGTGCTGCACGAACTGGTCAGCTCCCGATCAGGGGTTTTCGCCTACCACCGGGACGTCGCGACATTGCACGACCAAGCACGCGATCGGCTGATCCAGCTTTGCACACCAGGTCCGTACGCCGAGAGGCTTCTGTCTGATCTGGACAGGTGGCGGACTCTGGCCTGGGTCCGGCCGCGCGAGGTGCTGGGGTCAGCCGCACAGAAGTGAAAACCGGACGACAAGACCTCAACGGGCACGCCTCGGCCAGCACCCACCGCAGCATCTACCCGTGAAAGGCGTCGGTAGCGTCGTCGCCACGATTCATCCCCGCAGCCGGCTCGTCGACCACCGCCGCCGCGGTGGGAAGTCAGAGTCCGCGGTCGCCTTCTCGTGCTCACCCTCGCGTGCGAGGTCGCGTCGCATCTGGATGCAGCAACTCCTGCAGCGGCCCAGTCATCGCCGGGCCACCTTCTCAAGAGGGCATCTGATCCTGACTCATGATCGTCTGTCCGGATTGCTGCCGTGCCTGGTCCGGAACCAGTGCCATTCAGAGCGACGAACGAACTGACCTGAATGCATCATCTCTCGCGTCGCGTCCACCTTTGGATGCACAAAGGGTCAACAACTGGCCCACATACGGGCAGAGCTTCCGCAGCATGCGGCCTCACGGTCAGGCGCGTCGTATCATGTGATATGCGCGATATCGTGCTGCCACCGGCCAAGGAGTGATGATGACGGAGACTGTCGAAGTTGCATCGGCCGTGAAGCGAGACGCAGCCGAACCGATGATCGTCGATCTGCGGCAACAGATCGACGAAGTGGATGCCGAAATCATTCGTCTCGTTCTGATGCGCACCAATCTTTCGAAGCAGATGTGCACCGCGAGACAAATCGCAGGTAGCCCCAAGTTCACGTACAGTGACGAACTGGCCATGCTGGCACGCTATCGCGTTCTCGGCGAGAGCGGCACCGAACTCGGGTTGCTATTGTTACGTCGCGAGCGTCGCACCCTCGCTCCTTCATAGTCCGGCTGCGATGACAGTGAGCAAGAATTGCCTCGGCCGAGCATGCAGTTTGCGAATTGGGCTGGCTCGTTTTGGAATCCAGCTCGACAGATCTTTGGCGCTCATCGGAGGGACTGTACAATCACCTCGCATCGCGTAGACGACACAGCTGACACACGCCGGTTGACCGAGTCTTCGCGCACACTCCGATGGCCGTTTGTGCTGTGCAGGCCATTGGCCGCGCGCAGTGGATGGTGACTTCGCCACCATTGAAAGTGGCGTGAGCAACCACGACTCCGCGGGCGGGCACCCGAGGATTGACGGTGCGCCCTGATGTCAAATTCGACTTGTATCACGAGTGCGGTCAGATGAAACCCGTGTCGCACTACTGAAGTATGTATCGACATCGCAAGAGCAAGTTGAAACTCACTGTTGTCAACGAGCTGCACAAAGATGGACCCATCGGCGCTTTAATTTCCTTCATCATCGCACCCTTTATCCAACCAGAACTGCTCGTGGTGTGCACTGACGGGGTTCCCAATTCCGCAGGCCGACAATTCGCCGTCAGCCCGCTTCGCGAAAGAGGAAAATGAATTGCTGGACCACCATGACGTGCAACGGCTGCATGCGACGTTCGATGTCGCCGAGCGTGCTGCAACCGAAGAATTCCTTACCACCGTGTTTGACGAGGAGTTCACAGATAAAACGAAAATAATTTTCGATCACGCTGCGGTACTCGTTTTCCCCGACCACGTGGATGATGTCGTCGAGTTCTGCACCGCTGCGGGCTACGAGGTCGCCGAACCCTTCCCCAGTATGGTCGTGCGTGGCCGTCTTGCCCGCCGATACGGCGTGACGGAGCAGGATCTGGATGTCATGATCGTGCGTGCGCGCCCGCAATCTCGTGGCTGCGGCGGCGTGGAGATCTTCGTGCTGCCGCGACGCTTCGCCACAGCTCACTCAAGGCTCGTCGCGAAAGAGCGGGCGACTGAGGCCGAGTCGCATCTGGGCTGGTTCGTTGATGCGGACAGCGTCGAAGCCGTCTGGCGGTGTTGCCTTCAATACTTCGGCATGCGCCCGGACGGAGGAGGCTACAACCCCGTTGAGAACAGTGCGGAAGATGGCCGCACGGTGCTCTACTTCCAGCACGACGACGGAGCCTCCGTCGCGGCTCACGCCAGGCGGATGGAACTGACCGCTGACGGTCATCACGCAGCCGTGCTGGCGGCGCATCAGTCTGCCACGGTCGAGGTGCCGGACCAGCACACCGCACTGCTTTCAATGCTCGCGGGACACTGGGCCGCCAGAGCACTGCACGTGGCAGCCGAGATCGGACTCGCTGACGTGCTGGATCGGGAGCCTCTTCACGCAGCCGATGTCGCGGAGCGGACTGGCTGCGATCCCGTTGCGGTCGGCCGGCTGCTGCGCTTCCTGGACCGGAAGGGTGTCGTGCGTCAGCTCGGTGATGCGACCTATGCGAACACCGAGCTGGGTGAATTGTTGCGTGAAGCCAACCCGTTCAGCGACTTGGTGCGCCTCTACGGGAGTGACTTCTACGAGGCGTGGGAGGAGTTCGGGGCTACTGTGCGCACCGGCGGGACCGCATTCCGGCACCGCCACGGCGCTGAGCATTTCGACTACTTCGCTCAGGACGAGGCCAGCGCCAGGGCGTTCGACCGTGCGATGCAGGCAGTCACGGAACTGGTCGCCGACGAGCTCGCGAAGGGCTACCCTTTCCCGCACGGTGTCACCGTGGTCGATGTCGGCGGCGGCAACGGCACGCTGATGCGTGCTGTGCTACGTGACCATCCCAGCGTGTCCGCGGTGGTCTTCGACCGTGATCATGTCTCCGCACATGCGGCCGGCGAGCGGGAACCCGACAGCCGGTTCCATGTTGTCTCAGGTGACTTCTTCACCGAAGTTCCGCCGGAAGGCGACGTGTACGTGCTCTCGCGCGTGTTGCACGACTGGAGCGACGAGGACTGCGAGCGCATCCTCGCCAGGTGCCGTGCAGCATGTCGCGCCGGCGCGAAGCTACTGGTGCTGGAACGCTTTCTTCCGGAGACCGGTGCACCGCGGCGAGATGGCGAGCTGGGGGCGCTGTGGGACCTTCAGATGCTCGCGATCACGGGTGGCCGCGAACGCGAGTGCTCCGAGTACGAGAAACTCCTGCACGGCGCCGGCTTTCGAGTGGACGACGTGAGGCCGCTTCCGACGGAGATGAACCTCCTGATCGCAACTGCCTGCTGAACCGGGGGCAACACCCGCGGTCCGTCGTATGATGATGCGTCTCAATGCCACCATGAAAGCCGTCGAACGGTCATGCGCACTCGGCTGCGCAGCACACTCACAGCATGTTGACGAACTGGCGACTTCATGTCCTCAGACGGTGACCGTCCGCAACGCGGTGAGGGCCGACCGGGATTGCGAGTTCGAGATGCAGATGGCCTCCATGCCCGCGCCCCACTGGTATCGCAGATCAATGGCCACCCCAGCGGATGTCCGGACGATCCGGGTGGCCGGATGTTCGATCGCGTTCCGCTGTTGGGGTCCCGTCGGAGCACCAGGCATCGTCCTGGTACACGGAACCTCTGGTCATTCTCGCTGGTGGGATCACATAGCGCCACTGATCGGAGACGAGTACCGAATCGCCGCGCTGGACCTGTCCGGGCACGGCGACAGTGGACGCCGCGACGAGTATTCCGCCGACCTGTGGGCGACGGAGGTCATCACGGTGTCCGCGGCTGCGGCGATGGCAGGGCCACCGGTGGTGATCGGACACAGCATGGGTGGGCTCGTTGCGCTGAACACCGGAGTGGTCCATTCAGAGAGGCCGGGTGGCGTGGTGGCCATCGAGTGGCCGATCCGAGAATCACACCGCGCGAAGAAGACGACCGCGCGCGCTGCTGGCCGGTCGCAACGGGTCTATCCCGACCGTGCGGAAGCCCTGGCCCGCTTCTGGACCGTCAACGGCAAGGACGAGCACCTGCCGTACGTGCTTGACCACGTCGCCTCGACTTCGATCGAACCCGCACCCGGTGGATGGACGTGGAAGTTCGATCCGAACGTTCTGGGGGCCAGTCTGCCGGATCGGAGGTGCCTCCGCCACGCGTCCATGCCCGTGGCATTGCTTCGAGGGCAACGAGGATTGGTCGCGCCGGACGTCGGCGACCAGGTCTGCGAACTTCTGGGCAGGCCGGTACAAGTGATCGAGTTGCCACTGGCCGGACATTTCCCGATGCTCGACCAGCCGCTGGCGTTGATCGTCGGGTTGCACAGCGTTCTCGCTGATTGGGAAAGCTCCGGGCATTGGCCACATCAGCCGTGAGCTCGGTTTGAACCGTGTGATCAGGGACCGACGTAGTTCTCTGCGAACGAAGCCTGATAGGCGGCTGATGAAGCCAGGTGCTCCAGCCGTGCGCGGGCCAAACGCCCGAAGAACGGTGAGCCGACGTCGGCGTGGATCATGTTGACCATCCACTGCGAGAACTCCTGAGCGCGCCAGACCCGGCGCAGGCAGTCGTCCGAGTAGGTCTTCAGGCCGACGTCGGACCCGGTCGTGTAGTAGTCGGCCAGAGCGCGTCCGAAGGTCACCGCATCGTTCATCGCGAGGTTCATGCCCTTGGCCCCGACCGGGGTGATGATGTGGGCGGCGTCGCCGAGGAGGAACAGTCGCCCGTACGACATGGGCTCGACGACATAGCTGCGCATGTCCAAGACCCGCTTCTCGATGATCTTCCCTTCAGTCAGTGACCACGTGGAATCCTGGAGCGAAAGCCGCTTGTGCAGCGCGTTCCACACTCGCTCGCCGGACCAGTCGGAGGCTTTTGTTCCCACAGGGACCTGAAGATAGAACCGACTCACCGTGGGGCTGCGCAGCATGTGGCCGGCAAAGCCGTCGGTGTGCAGCGCGTAAATGACCGCCTTGGTCGAAGGGGGTGCATCAGCGAGGATTGCGAGCCACTCCACGCCGTGATAATGACTGAATTCTGTCAACTCCGTGGAAGGAATTGCTTTGCGACACACTCCGTGAAATCCGTCGCACCCGGCCACGAAGTCACACAGGACTTCACCACGCGTGCCGTCCTCACTGGTCCAAACTATGGACGGAGTTGATGACGCGAGGTTTCGCAACTCGACATCGCTGACCGAGAACCGAATGTCTCCTCCATTGGCGAGGAAGCCCGCAACGAGGTCCTTGACCACTTCCTGCTGAGGATAGATGAAGTGTTGCAGACTTCCGTACAAATCGCTGTAGGAGACCTGGAACGACTGCCCGTTCACGCGGAACTCGCATGCTCCGTGGCGGTCGGCTGTCGCCAGCAAGCGATCAGCGAGCCCGAGCGACTCGAGCATGGCCACCGAGCGATGTTCCAGAACTCCCGCACGTGCCCTGTTTTCCACGTGAATGCGACTTGATTTCTCGAGCACGATACAATCAATTCCTGATTGCTGGATGAAGTTCGCCAAGGTCAGACCAGCCGGTCCGGCGCCGACGACAACTACTGCACGCTTCACAGGTTCTCCTGACCGCCCTGGAACTGCTCCACCTAGTTGCCCATCGCGGGTCGTGGACTAGAAGCTCGGCCAACTCGGCCAACTCGGACACGCCGTCGGTGCCACACCCCCGGACATCCGGCTGAATGCTCGACTCACCCCGCCGGGGAGAAATTCGCACAGGAGGCACGGAACGTACTCGATCTTCCGACCAGGACGGCGGACATAACAGCGCCATCACTGACGTTCCCTCACCGGCCCCCTGGTGAAGCATGACGAACGTGACTACAACGACTATTGCCCACCTTTTTGAATGTACTCAGTAACGCCGGTTTCCTCGATGATCGAATCAATCTCATCAATGAGCGCATCGATTTCACTGTCTTTATCCTGCCGGGAATCAGAATCGGCGGCACTCGTCGGCGCCGACTCCGGGCCATCACCGTCTCGCTGCCGATGTGCTTGGCGCCGCGACATCAATACTCCTCCACAGTTATTTTCGCGCCCGAGAGACATTGTTTGGACCATTGGGATCCAGCAGCAGGTTGCCCGCATTCATGAAGGATTCAACAATGCATGAGAGCCAGGTCTGCAACTTGACTGACGCGTCGACGCAGACAGTTGATTCCGAGGTGTCCGACAAACCGGCAAGTCGCGCCGCGACTGCGACGCGAAGTTCCTGCAGGGTCCAGACCCATGTCATTCGATTCATATCGCCGCAAACTTCAACGACACCGCCGCGCGCGGGCAGAGCATCAAGCAAAATCGTAACCGATCGTCGAGCCCGCCGTAGCCGAAGACGGAGATCGTCTTCTGTGCAGTTCGCAAACACGGCCGCGAGAACAGGGTCACCATTAAATCCAGACAACCCGCTGTTGATACGGTTTCGATAGTCGGCAAGGTGCTTGCGCAACCAGCGAATCTGTCGAGGACTGAACACTCCGATGAAGCTATCGCCGCAACGATCCCAACTGATCATCCGATTTCAGGCTCCTTACGGGTGGGCCGGGCCCTCGACAGCGCTTGATCGACGAAAGTGGGCAGGATCCACTCTGCCAGTGATACGAGCGGATCGACATGCGGCCTGCTCAAGTCTGCCCAAACAGACCTAGAACGTGGTCAGTTAACCTCAGCGAGGCATCCCCTCATTGACAAAGCTGGAAAGCCCTGGCGGCCGCTTGCCCGTCACTGGGTTCGTCATTTCGGCTTCACCGCCGGGGTTTTGTCCGGAGAGCGCCAGTGCAACCGGTGCCGAACACCGCAGTCGGTCCGTGAACACCCAGCGCCGCGACCACATCGTCGAGCAACCGGTAGGGAGCTCCACTGAGCCACGCGGCTTCTGGTGCGCCGTTGGTACCGATCACGACACCAGCGTCAGCCGGCAGGTGACTACTGATTCCGGACATGAACTGGGTGACCACGTCCCGATCAGCCAGCTTCGACACGTACGCGCTCTCGAAGTCGTCCGTGCCGTGCACGGCGGTCGCGCCGTCCACAATAGACTTCCAGGTCTGCTCGGTGTCCGTACCGAACCCCGTGGCGAGCGAGATCTTCGTTATGCCGATCTGACGTTTCATCCGCGCAGCTTCCCCGTTTCACTCCGGTCTATCCGGTCGACCATCCGCTCCTCCTGTGGCGAGAGGCCAAATTCCTTGAGCGCCACCCGGATCGCGGTCGGCAACGTGCCGTCCGGCTCGAACGGCACGACCAGCACGGCGAAGCTCTCACCGCGAACCTCGTCGTCCACGGGCACGCATGCCAGGTCCTCGACCGGTACGACCTCGCGCAACCGCTGCTCGACAACGTCCAGATCCACGCGCACGCCATTGATCTTCCGCAGCCTCACGCGTTTGCCGCGGAACCGGAACCGGCGTTCGTCCACGACCTCGACGAAATCCCGGGTGTCCCATGTCGTCAATCCCTGCGCAAGCCGAGGCCCTGCTACCACCAGCCGGGTCTCTTCACCGACGGGACCGTTGAGCCGCACGTCCTCGAACAGGGTCCACACACCGTCACGTTCGACCCTGTGCGCGATACCACCACTCTCCGTAGAGCCAAAGACCTCGGTGATGCGCACGTGTTCACCGCCGAGCCCGGTGGCCGTCTCGGCGGCACCGGGCGGCAGGTTCGCGGTGCTGTGCATGATCGCGATTTCGACGGCGGTGGCGTACACCGCGCGGTGGCGACGCAAAATCCGGAACGTCCACGGGATCGCCGTGACTCCAACGCCTTTGCCGGACACGTCGGTCGCAGGTGCGTCGACCCCTGGGTGATACCACACAGGAACGCCCAACACGGCCGGCAGCAGAAGTGTGGTGAGCACGCCGTAGAGATGCGTCGGCGGCGCGAACGCGAATATCAGATCGACTCTGCTGCATCGCCACAACGCGGCGAGCAAACCCACCTCGGTCAAAAGCTGATCTCGCGAGCGCGACCACTTGGCGGGAGCGCCAGTGGAACCGGATGTGGCCACCACGACGGTATCTGGCACCTCGGCCAGCAGCATTGCGGCACGTTCGCCGGTTGGCAGAAGGTCCCAAACGCACGTGCCACGCGCTGGCTTCGACCGGAGGAGCGGGCGCATTCAGCCAGTCGCGCAGGACCGCCTGCGGGGCGAGCTCGATGCTCACACGCGTTCACCCAATTTGCGCGTCACCCATCGGGTGAACGCAGCAATGCTGATCAGCTCAACAGTCTCTTCGTCGATGCCGAGGGGCTCGGAGCCCAAGCTCAGCCTCCAACTTGCTGACGATGTCCAGCTTGGCGAGGCTGTCGTAGATGCTGTCAGGTACCTCGGTCAGCGGTTGGTCGGCGGGCCATTCGTCGAGATGCACGCGCAGCGCGGCTGACACTGCAGTCCGCACCGTCTGTTCCAGCTGCGCGACGGGGGAACGTTGGTCATGATTCTTCCTCTCAGGTCTGGAAGACCACAGTGTGGTGATCATGAACGGGGACTCGTCGGAAGCCAGGACAACGGCCAGGTTCGCCACCTCGATCGGTTCGCAGATGCGCCGCGACGGCGTGATCCGCCGGCTGCGGCCAGATGTCTCGTCATTGAGATGACCGCCTTCAGCAGCGCCGTGGGGAAGCACTGGATGGAACAGCACGCCGCATTCGCCAGTGACCGAACCCATGTTGATCACGACACCTCCACCGCGCTCTTTCAGGTGTGGCCAAGCCGCTCTGGTGCACAGGTAAGGTCCAGCTCGTGGCGGACCGTGAAATACCAGTCGTCGAAAGCTTGTTTCTGGAACGGAAAGTTACGCGGTGCCCCAGCGTTGTTGACCAGGATGTCGATGCCCCGAACATCTCGATCCAGTGGTGCGCGCTATCCAGGTCCGGCAGATCGACCGGTGCGAGGTACTCCATCACGCCACCGGCTTCCCGCACCTTCGCCGTCGTCTCCGCGCCGGCCCCGACCCTTTCGTGGAGCCGAACACTCGGGCGCCCTCAGCGGCGAACCGCTGCGCCGTCAGCCCTCCGATACCGTCTGTTGCCCATCGAATGTCCCGTTCATCAATCTCTGAATGAGCAAATGAGATGCGAGAACAGTTCAAAAGGAAGGACCGCACTACGGTTAGTAATCAATTTCAATGCTAGCACCTGGCGGCGGCGTAACCAAGAACACCCGCCCTGCAGGGAAGAATTCTCTGCCTCTTTGCGCATTGCCGGGCCGCGAGTGGCTCGCTGCCTGTAGAATTGATACCATATTCGATGGACAGGCTTTGATGATGCCCGATTCATCGCCTTCTGCCGCACCTGAGCTGTTCAGTGATTTATTTCTGAAATCACCGTTGGCTCAGGTATGCGCCGTTGCGTGTGCATACCCCCGGTCACCCTGGTCGACCTGCCGGGCGGAGGCCGGACGTAGTCGGTGACGCGGTACGGCGTGCGCGCCGGTTTGAACGATCCGCGGTTCTCCAACGACCAGTCGCGACTCCGTCTAAGCGTTCGACGCGCTGCCCGCGGACCTGCGTGCCGCCACTGTGCGAGACGTGCAGAACGTGGCCCCGCCAGGACCACACCAGAATGCGCCGGTTGATCGCGTCGGCCTTCTCCGCGCAGGCCGCTGCCCGGATGCGGCCGAGACTGGCCGAACTGGCGAACGTCCTGTTTGAAGGACTCGCTGGGCAGGAGGTGGTCGACATCGTCACCGACCACGCCGCACCCATTGCCGGACGTGCGCTGGCTGAGGTGCTCGGCGTGCCGGCCCAAGACCACGAGCGGTTCCAGCAGTTGACGAACGCTGTGATCAACAAGATCCAGGCAGCGACCCTGCCGACCTCGTAGCGCCAGCGATTGAGCTGCACACTTACATCACGCAGTACGCATCAACGGTCAGCGACCTACACCGAAGAAGCCGGTGACGCAAGACGCCAGCGCGGTCGAGGTGACCGACGAGCGCGCAGGAGAACCGACGTTCCTACCCTCGAACGCCAACCGCGACCGCCGGACGATCTCCGACTTTCTCATGACGACCATGGGTACCCCGCAGATCGAGCTACCCGGCGGACGTGTCCAGTCGATCTTGACGTTCCACGACGTCCAGATGCTGACCCACCTCCGTCAGACGAAGATCTCCAACCAGCTGCTCGGCGACAACAACGGTGAGCGAATGAGTCAGGCCGCGGTTTTCACGCCGGACGTCGTGCTCGGTGCGTACGCGCCGGAAGTGGAGGAGCACCGGCGCGAGTGCAAACGAATCAACCGTCGGCTCAACCGGCTGCAGCAGAACCTCGGCGCCATCAAGGGGTTCCCGTCGGAGCGCAAGCACCTCACCGAGCAGCAGTTGCTCACTGAGCAACTCGCCTGCGAGCAGGCCATCCGGGAAGCCACACGTGCGGTCGGGGCCGCGACCGCCCGGCTTGCACCAGAGGAAGCCACCGATCTCGCACTCGCCGAGGCTGTCGACCGTGCGAAGGCGACGTTGCAGGCCACAAAAGAAGAGGAGGCTGCTTTGCGCGCTGAACTCAGCCGACTCAACAGCGCTGTCTCGACCAGGCAGAAGTCGTTGAAACGAATGCGCAAGCTCGGACCAGCGCCATGGCATTGTTCACATTGAACACAGTTGCTCGCACGCCCAGCCGGCCCCGATCAGTGCCCGGTGTGCCTGCAGCACATCGCGACAATCGCGCCGGGCTCAGCCACGGCCGGCGCGACCAGCGAGCAACTCGAACGTGAGCCCCAGGCGCTGGGTGAGAAGGTCCGCTGCACGACTCGGCCAGCCACTTGCTCCACGCGACCTGCTCGGACGACTCCGCGCCCTCGGCATCTCGCCGATCCTCGGGCGCAACACCGCGCTCATGGAGATGGCAGCCGAGATGCCGCTGCCGTGATCGCGAGACTGCTCGGGATCAGCCTCGACCGAGCCACCCGCTGGACATGCGACGCCGGCAACACTCGCCCCTGCTGCGCCAGAGAGGTCGCCCACCGTGACCAACCCCGCTAACATTGTGGCCTGCCATCATCAGCGGCATGACGTCCTTCGCGCCGTTGCTGTGACCGAAGGCGAACCTGGCCGCAGAGGAAGTTCTGCGTTTCCGGGCACACATGGCTGGCAAAACAGACACGCCGCCCGCACGTGGGTGTCCCGACAGAACGCTGAATGTTACGTTCCGTTGCTGTGAGCAGCTTGCAGGAGAACTCTGACGTCAACGCCACGGGTGTCAAACTCACACCTGCGGCCGTCAAGAAAGTCAAGGCACTGCTATCCCAGGAGGGACGCAGTGACATGCGGCTCCGTATTGCCGTTCAGCCAGGTGGATGTGCCGGACTCCGTTACCAACTGTTCTTCGATGGCCGGCTGTTCGACAGCGATCTCGTGACGAAGTATGGACCGCAGGACGACGCAAATTACGAGAGTGGCTACGAGAGCGGAGCGGATAATTGAGTGAGACCGGAACCCCTGAGGCAGCTAAGGCAGACGTCGTCAGCTTCGAGCTCGTCGTGGACAAGAAAAGCGCTCCCTATCTCCAAGGCGCAATCATCGACTTCGTCGACACGATCGAGAAGCAAGGCTTCGTCATAGACAACCCTAACGCTGGCGGTTCGTGCGCATGTGGCGACTCCTTCAACTGACGTGACCGGCACACCCGATCTCGATATCCCGATCCTGTGGTTCTCCCTTGAAGACCAAGCAGACGCTCTCATCTACACCGCGCACGGTCGCATATCCAACGCAACTTTCCAATATCGCGCAGCCCACGACGTGCTGGCCCTGTCATTTCTCATCAGCAATCAAACTCCTGACGATCCCTTCGACCTTCGCTTGAAAACACTCATCCCTCATCTGACGAACAGTTCGAAGTGGCTCGACTGGTGTTCGTCACGTCTAGCCCGAACTTTGTCCGGACTGTCTGCAGCAGACTACGGCCTCGCCTGCAACGCCTGGCGCTGGCTAACCGGCAACCGACTCCTCGTCGACTCGACTTCCCTTTGTCCTGTCGGGCTCACGGCAGCCAAAGGATATCAGGTCGGGGTCGAGCAAGCTTGGCAAGTCGTAAATGCAGTCACCTCTCACGACCAGTGACTCGGCGCCCTCCGGTGGCGCGCCAGGATCATCTTACTCTCAGCACGCCGCCGATTACGCGTCGCGGAAGCTCGCCAAGCGGTCAGTTCAAGCTCGGAGCGCGGCAACAGCCGGTGCCGCCGAGCAACAATCAGCGAAAGGGTCCTTTTCAGAGCGCCATCAAGCTCGCGCGATCACATGCACCAGCACGCGCACGTCTGCGAAGAACCACGCGAACAACGCCCTGTCAGACCGCCGAGCGTGCACGCCCGGCCTCAGACGAAACGGGGGTGATTAGCCTTGGGAGCACGGAGTGGGGGCAGATAGGGAGCAACTCCGTGCGTTGAACGTGCGGGAACGATCCTCAATGGACTTGACCGGACCCGCGCCGACCTGCAGGAGTCCTTGTTTCCGCAGGTCAACACGGTCTCCGTGCCATAGTTCACACCGAAGAGGTCACTGGTTCGATCCCAGTATCGCCCACACAACCCGAAAGCCTCTGACCTGCGAAGGTCGGGGGCTTCCGGGTTTCTCGGCCACTCGCGGACCCCTCGTTCCGGGGCTCTGGTGCAAAAAGTGGTGCTAAACCGGCGTCGTTCCACGTCAGACCAGCCCCTTCTGCGAAGGCGGCAGGAACAGACCAATCACTGCCTCGGCGGCGTCACGGTCGAGATCCTCGATGTCCGCGGAGTAGGTGTCGAGAGTGAACGCCACCGTCGCGTGCCCCAGGCGAGAGCTGACGATCTTCGGGTGCACACCGGCTCGCAGCGAGATCGTCGCGTAGGTGTGCCGGACATCGTGGAACCGAATCTTCGGCAATCCGAGGAAATCGACGATCTTGTTGAACTCCTCGGTGATGGTGTCCGGGTAGATCGGCCGACCGTCTTCCCAGTAGAACGCCAGCCCTGTACGTGCCGAAAACCGCGTCCATGCAGGTCAAGCTGCATGGCGGTACTCGTGGATGACTCCGCCGAGACGGTCCTGTCGATCTATGGTGAGACGTTCGATCTGGTCGGGTTCACGAGGCTGAGGCCGCGCTCGCAAAGGCGCTGCGGCTGCGAGTGATCGGTGGGTTCGGTGCTCGTTGTAGGGCCGCTCGTATTCCCGCAGCGCGTGCCGTAGGTGGACCTGATTCCAGATCAGCGTGCGGTCCAGCAGTTCGGCGCGAAGTGTCCTCACCCAGCGTTCCATGATCGCGTTCATGCGGGGCATCCCGACACCGGTCAGCACCGTAGCGATCCCCGCGGTGCCGAGGATCTTGTCGATCAGCGCGGGGTATTTGGCGTCACGGTCCCGGATGAGGAACCTGATCCGTGCGAGGTGTCGGTGTCGTCGAGGTCCATGAGCAGGTTGCGGATGGCCTGGGTGGCCCAGGCATGGGTGGGGTGCGCGGTGGCGCCGAGGATGCGCACACGCCGACCGACGTGGTGAATAGCGGCGAGAATGTACTGACGCTGCCCGATCAGCGTGACAGTCTCGATGAAGTCCATCGCCAGGATCGCCTCCGCCTGCGAGCGCAAGAAGTCGGCCCAAGTGACGGTCGCCCGGCGCGGTGCTGGATCGACGCCGGCGGTCTTGAGGATCTCCCACACCGGGCAGGCGGCGATCGCGATACCGAGAAGCGCGAGTTCACCGTGGATACGTCGATATCCCCACGACGGGTTCTCGGCTGCCAGGCGCAGGACGAGGCGGCGGATGGAGGCGACCGTGCGCGGTCGTCCAGGTCTTCGGTTCACGCTCGCACGGGCATGGCGGCGCTTCATCGGGTCGCGGTGCCACCTCAGCACCGTATCCGGGCTGACCAGCAGCCGGAGTCTGCGCAACCTCACGCGGGCCAGGGGCACGAGGAAGGCGGCGAGCAACGCCCTGTCCTCAGGCCACAGCCGTGGGTGCTGATCGCCGAGATGCCTGCGCAAGACCACGAGCTGGTGGCGTAGCGCGAGAATCTCGATGTCCTTCTCACGATCGGTCATGCGCAACAGCCAGAGCGCAGCGAAGGCGTGAGAGACGGCGAGGTAGGCGAAGCGACCAGCACGGGCCGCGATCATGCCGGATGATGACCAGCAACCCGCCAATGGGAGCTGGCCTGCACGGACGTACTTCTCGGCACGCACAACCTCGCCGATCTGGCCGTGGAGTTAGGGCTGGCCGGGCGTGGCTGCGGTCTGCTGACCGCGGCGCGGGTACGCCGCTACACGACGGGCGCGGCCGACCGCGTCGAGTGCGTGACGACGGTCGGTTGACGCACCCGATCCGCGCCGCGGACGAGTACGACGGGCCGGCCGCGTTTCCCGGCACCATCAACACCGCGTGCTGGGTTCCCGCCGGACTGTCGGACGCGGCTTTGGTCAACGCGGTCGTGGTGTGCTGTCCGGTGAACGGCGACGAACGTTATGGCGGGCCGCGTTCCACCTGGGGGGGCACCGCCTCGCCAGGGCGACCTACCAGGCGACGGTGCGGGGCGCGCTGGAGTGGTGCTCTGCCGCTCACTCGCCAGGGCGCACGAAGCCGCTCTCGTAGGCGCGGACAACCGCGTGCACGCGGTCACGAAGGTCCATTTTCGACAGGACTCTGCTGACGTGGGTCTTGACGGTGGTCTCCCCCAGGAACAGCCGGTCGGCGATCTCGGCGTTGGTGGCGCCCCTGGCAAGCAGTGCGAAGACCTCGCGTTCCCGTCCGGTCAGGCGGTCCAGGCGCGGGTCCGGAGGCGGCGCGGCCGGAGTGCTGAGGTGCCGTTCCACCAGCCGTCGCACCACCGCCGGAGCCATCGCGGCATCACCGCGCAGCACCGCCCGGATGGCCACGAGCATCTCCTCGCTCGTGGCGTCCTTGAGCAGGAACCCGCTCGCGCCGTGACGCAGTGCGCGTTCGACGTACTCGTCCAGGTCGAACGTGGTGATCACCAGCACCTTGGTGTCCGGGCTGGCCTCGCACACCCGCCGCGTGGCCTCCACGCCGTCGAGCACCGGCATCCGCACGTCCATCAGCACCAGGTCCGGGCGGTGCTCGACGGCCAGCCGCACCGCCTGTGCGCCGTCCGCGGCCTCGCCGAGAAGTTCCAGGTCCTGCTGGCTGGTCACGATCATGCGCAGGGCGCTGCGCATCAGCTCCTGGTCATCGCAGATCACCACTCGTGCCCGGCTCACGCTCAGCTCATCCCTCCCGCTGCGGCAGCACGGCCTCGACGACGAACCCGCCGCCCGGAGTGTGTTCTGCGCGCAGTGTTCCGCCGTACATGGCCACACGTTCCCGCATCCCCGGCAGGCCGTGCCCACCGGACGGCAGGTCGGCCAGTGGCCCGCGTGACGCGGAGGCGGCGGTGTTGCGCACGCTCAACCGCACCTCTCGGGCGCCCGAGCCCCAGTCCACCACCACGTGGGCGGTGGCCGGAGGCGCCGCGTGCTTGAGGATGTTGGTCAGCGCCTCCTGTGCGATCCGCACGACCTGCACCACCAGCCCAGCCGACAGATCACCAGTGCCGCCACGTTCCTCCAGCTCGACGTCCAGCCCGGCGGCGCGCACGTGGTCCACCACGCCGCGCAGGTCGGCGCCGGTGGGCTGGGGCGCGGTCCCCGTCGGTTCCTGGCGCAGCAGGTGCAGCATCCGCCGCAGCTCCCCCATCGCATCGCGGCCGCCGCGGCTGATGTCGCGCAACGCCTGCTCCACCCGGTCTCCGCCGCCGCTCGCCAACGACATCCGGGCGCCTTCGGCCTGCATCACCATCATGCTCACCGCATGCGCCACCACGTCGTGCATCTCCCGCGCGATCCCGGTGCGTTCCTCGGCGACCGCTGCCCGTGCCAACGCCTCCTGTTCCCGCTCGGCCCGCAGCGCCCGGTCCTCCACCGCGAGCAGGTACGCGCGCCGGGCCGAGACGAACTCTCCGAGCAGCCAGCAAGCGAGCAGCAGCAACGCCACCGAGCCGACCGAGGCGACGAACTGTCGCGAGAACCCGTCGCCCGCCTCGTGGGTCAGCACCGCCCACCACGACACGGCGAGCGCGCTGCCGACGAGGGCCGCCCACACCTGCCACCGCCTGCCGTAGACGGCCACCGAGTACAGGATCGGGGCCAGCGCGAGGTTCGTCGTCGGTCTGAACGTGCCCCACGGCGACGTCAGGAACTCCAGCGCGATCGTCACCAGCACGACCACCGCCGCCGTGCCGGGCCGTTGCCGCCGGATCAGCAGGGGCCCGACCAGACCGGCGACCACCAGCGCCTGCCACCACCGCGGAGACCGGTCGACGACGGCGCCCGGCAACCCCGACCACACGAAGAACGCGACCAGCGCGAGGTCGAAGACCAGCGGTCGCGACCGCAGCCACACCATCACCTGGCGCACGACATCTCCCGATCCGGTCCTTCGACGTCGGACAGGGTACGAAGTTCCGCGGGTCATCCGCGTCCTTCCCGAAGCCGAAGCACATCCTCCCCCAGGAGGATGCGGCAACCTGGCCACACCGCCACACCGCCTCGAGACAGCGGTGCTCGACGCGACGTGCCGCTGCTCGACCGGACGCGGCGTGACCCGCTTCGCCGTCTGCCGGGCTGGTGCACTCGGACCACCCATGGCCGACAGCACTGTGCGAACCCCTGGAGGAGGACGGCTTCTCCTCCTCCAGGTCCGCGGAACGGGCTCGGCGCAGGACGCGCGGACCAGGCAGCGCGGGCGACCATCAGGACCCGATGCCGGCTGAAACGCAGCGCGGCCCGACTGTTCCGAGGTCAACAGATGATCTGGCGCAAAGCCCCCTCGAAGACGGTGCTCGTCATCAGGTTGCTAATGGCGGCGATCTTCATCGTCTACGGTGGCGTCAAGCTCGCGGGTGGCCAGTACTACTACGGCGACTGGAACGACATGGCGAAGTCGACCGTCGACGGGACTTCGCTGGTGTGGTTGTTCTACGGCTACTCCCCCTTCTACGGCCGCGTCACCGGCCTGTTCGAACTGGTGCCCGCCATCATGTTGCTGTTCCGCCGCACCACGTTCACGGGAGCGTGCGCCCTCTTCGTCGTCGGCCTCAACATCACGCTGATGGACTTCGCGTTCGACTACCCGTTCGTGAAGTACATGGCCGCGCTCTACACCGTCCTCTGTGGATTCCTCGTGCTGCACGACCGCGCCAAGCTGCGCGACATCTTCGCGGACCCGCAGGTGGTGCCGCCGGCCGGCTCGGGGGTGGCGCGAGAACGACCGGGAAGCTCGTCGCGGAGACGTTGCACGACTAGTGCTCGGCCGTGCACCCGACCGCGGTGCTCTCGCCGAACCTGCGCGGGCTGGGCCTGGAGCGGTACGGGTTGCGCTGGCGGCATCCGGAGGTGATGCTCGCCCACCCTCTCGACGACAGCACCTGCGGAGTGCTGCGCGGTCCGGCTTCGGAGACCGCAGCCGGTCTCCCGCCGGGTGATGGCGAGCGGTGGCTGCGGGTGTTCGGACCGCTCGCCGAGCACGTCGAGACCACCGCGAACGACCTGCTGGGGCCGTTGCTGAGGTGGCCGGACCACCCGCTGCACCTGGCGCGGTTCGGCCTGCGCGCGGTGTCACCCAGAGCCTCTTCCTCGGGGTGGCCGCCCACGTCATGCACGACCTGAGGGCGCCCATGACGTCCTCGGTGGCGGCGATGCTCATCGCCGCCGGACACCGGTTCGGGTGGCCCGTTGCCGAGGGCGGTTCCCAGGCGATCACGGACGCGCTGACCGGACTGCTGCACGACCTCGGCGGGAAGCTGCCCGTGCGGGTGCAGCGGGCCTACCGGCGGTGGCGGCACGGCCCGGCGGCCTTCAAGGTCGACTTCGCCGTGCGCGGCGGCGTGCCGTGGCGCACGGCGAAGTGCGGTGCAGCGGGAACCGTGCACAAGTACCAGATCTTCGAAATCTGGGGTGTTGGCCGGTTCCGCGACACGGCGAGCCGGGGCGTCCTCGACCGCGTTCCAGTCGATGCTCGGGAAACCGTGTTCCTCGGCGTCCCGAGCCACCCCTTCGATCACCGCCGTCGCGACGCCGCGCCGCCGGACTTCGGCGTCCACGAACAGATCCGCCAAGTAGCACTTTCCGGCGTACCAGACACTGGCGTGGAACAGATAGTGGGCGATGGCGGCCATCTCGCCGTCCAGCCAGGCGGCGATCCCGCGAATCCGTTCGTCCTCGGGCAGACGCCGCCACGTCCGTTCGTAGTCGTCGTCACCGCGTTCGACCTCGAAGTACGCGTTTTGCCTCGGGTCAGCACCTCCCGGCAGGCGCGATCGGACTCGGCCAGGAAGCTGATCTCCACCATGGCGCCCATCCCGCCGAAGTACCACGCGCCCTGCCTCGTAGTTGAGCACGCGCCCGCAGGCAGGGCCGTTCGGATGACTCCGGACCGATGTCCGCGTGCTGGGATCCGTTGTCTGCCAACCTCCGTCAGAGTGTTCGGGTGTCGTTCGGGTGGGAGGCTGGCGATGTTCGGTGACGGTGGCGTGTCATGAGCAACCCGCTGGTGGCGCAGCGCCAGGACTCGACGACGTGGCATTCGGGGATCAACCTCATCGACGATGCCGCCTCCTGCTACGACGGCGTGTCGTCGGGCAGCTGGGTGGAGGGCGGCATCGGCGCCATCGGTGCGGGCCTCGACCTGCTCACGGTCGCGATGAACCCGGTCGGCACGCTGATCTCCTACGGCCTCAACTTCCTGATCGAGCACGTCAAGCCGTTGAAGGACGCGCTGGATCAGCTCGCCGGTGACGCCGACCAGATCGCCGCGTACTCGGCGACGTGGGCCAACGTCGGCAAGGCGGTCGGCGACGCGGCGAAGGAGCTCGGCGACGCGGTCGGTCGTGACACCGCGAATTGGGCCGGATCCGCCGCGGACGCCTACCGCCGGCACGCGCAGAACAAGACCAACGCGTTGCAGACCGCCGCAACCTGCGCGAACACGATCTCCACGGCCGTCAAGATCGTCGGTGTGATCACCGGCGCGGTCCGCGGCCTGGTGCGCGACATGGTCACCCAGGCGATCGGCGACTTCATCCAGGACGCGCTGGAAGAGGTGTTCTCCCTCGGCCTGGGCACCCCGGTCGTGGTGGCGCAGGTCGTGGAGCAGGTCGCGCAGTGGACCGAGAAGATCGGCGCGGTGATCAAGAAGCTGATCAACTCGGTCGAGGCGCTGCGGCCGTTGATGAGCAAGCTCGAAGAGCTCTGGACCGCCGTGCAGAAGATCATGAAGGCCTTGCACGGCGAGGAACCGCACGTGTCCGGCGGGGGAGGTGAAGGCGGCACCCACGTCTCCTCGGCGGGCGAGCCGCACTCCAGCCCGTCAGGTGCGGGAGAACCGCACAGCACTCCCTCCGACACGACCGCGACGAGCGGAGCACACGACCCCTCGACCGGAGGCGCGCACGACCCGTCGACCAGCGGCGGCAGCCATGACGGCACCCACAGCTCGTCGGCGGAGGGCGAAGGGCAGGGTGGCGGCCAGAAGTCCGAGGGCAACGGCGGCTGCGACGGCAAGGGCGGTGACCCGGTCGACGCCGTCTCCGGCCAGATGATCACCGGCGAGACCGACGTCGACCTGCCCGGCCTGCTCCCGCTGGTGCTGCGGCGCGCCTACGCCTCCGGGTACCGCGGCGGACGGCTGCACGGCCCCGGCTGGTCCTCGACGCTGGACCAGCGGCTGGAGTTCGGCCCGGACAGCGTCCGCTACTTCGGCGACGACGCGGAAACCCTGCACTACCAGCGCATCGAGCGATCTGACCAGCCGGTCATGCCCCTCGACGGCGCGCGCTGGCCGCTCAGCTGGGATCGCGACACCGACACCTACCGGGTGACCGACTCCGCAACCGGGTGGGTAAGGCATTTCGGTCCCAACCCACGCGACCCGAGAAGCCGCCCGCTCACCGCGCTGACCGATCGCAACGGCAACCGCGTCGACTACCTGCGTGACGCCGACGGCCTGCCGACCGCCGTGACTCACTCCGGTGGCTACCACGTCGAGGTGCACGTACTCGACGGCGCCGCGGGCCGCCGTCTCGGCGCACTGCGGCTGCGCACCGCCACCAGCGAGGACACCACCCTCGTCACCTACCGGTACGACGCACGCGGCCGTCTCACCGAGATCGTCGACACGACCGGACTGCCCTACCGGTACGAGTACGACGACGCCGACCGTCTGACCGCGTGGGTCGACCGCGAGAACTACCGCTACCAGTACTTCTACCGCGCCGACGGCCGGGTCGTACGCGGCGAGGGCGATCACGGCTACCTGTCCGCCGACTTCCACTACGACCTGGAGAACCGGGTCACCACCGTCACCAACAGCCTCGGTCAGACGACCGCGTTCCACTACGACGAGCACAACCACCTGACCGCGGTGGTCGACCCGCTCGGCAACGTGGAGCGAACCGAGTACGACCGGTACCACCGGCTGCTGTCGCGCACCGACCCGCTCGGCAACACCACCCGCTACACGGTCGACGCCGAGGGCGACCCGGTGCGCGTCGACCGGCCGGACGGCACCACCGTCACCGTCACCTACAACGAGTTGCGGCAGCCGCTCGAGGTCGTCGGGCCGGACGGCGCCCGGTGGCGCTACACCTACGACGAGCGGGGCAACCTGCTCCAGGTCACCGACCCCGCCGACGCCGTCACCACCTACACCTGCGGCGAACACGGCGAACCCCGCGCGGTGACCGACGCACTCGGCAACACCACACGAATCCTCACCAACGACGCCGGTCTGCCGGTGGCCGTCACCGACCCGTCCGGCGCGTCCGAGACCTACACCCGCGACGCTCGCGGCAGGCTCATCGCGGTCGTCGACCCGCTCGGAGCGGTCACCACCCTGGAGTGGGGTGCCGCCGACCGGCCCGTCCGCCAGACGCACGCGGACGGTCGGACCCAGATCTGGGAGTGGAACGCCAACGGCGACCTGACCGCGATCACCGACCGGGCCGGACACACCACCCGGTTCGAGGTCGGGCCGTTCCAGTCCGTCACCGCGCGGACTGACCCGGACGGCACACGGCACACCTTCACGCACGACACCGAGCTGCGGCTCACCGACGTGACCAACCCGCAACAGCTCACCTGGCAGTACCGCTACGACGCCGCGGGCAACCTGGTGGCGGAGCGGGACTTCAACGGCCGCACCGCGGCCTACGCGCACGACGCCGCCGGCAGGCTCGCCCATCTCACCAACGCGCTCGGCGACACCATCGCGCTGGAACGGGACAGCCTGGGCCGCATCACCGGGCAGCTCGGCGGAGACGGCTGGATCACCACGTTCGGTTACGACGCGGCCGGTCAGCTGGTGCGCGCGGCCAACCCGGACTGCGAGCTGAGCTTCACCCGCGACCCGGTGGGCCGGGTGCTCACCGAGACCGTGAACGGCCGCACCACCACGTCCACCTACGACCCGCTGGGCCGTCGCGTCTCGCGCCGCACGCCCACCGGTTACACCTCGACGTGGCAGTACGACCCGGTCGGTCGGCCGGCCGCGTTGACCAGCGGCGTCAACCGGATCACGTTCGGACACGACGCGGCGGGCAGGGAGGTGCACCGCTGGCTGAGCCCGGAGGTGGCGGTGACCAGCACCTGGGACAACACCGGCCGCCTCACCGCGAGGCAGCTCGTCGGCGTCGAGGGCGCGGGCGGTCAGCGGGTGTCGCGGGTCCGGTTCGGCCGCAGCTGGACCTACCGTGCGGACGGTGCGATCGACTCGATGACCGACGCCGACGGCGCCCGCCGGTTCGACCTCGACGAGCTCGGCCGGGTGACCGCGGTGCGCGCCGCGACCTGGACCGAGCGCTACGCCTACGACGCGGTCGGCAACCTCACGTTCGCCGAGGACACCCGTGCCGCCGACTCGTCGGTGGCCGGGCCGCGCGAGGTCACCGGCACGTTGGTGCGCCGCGCCGGGCGCACCCGCTTCGACCACGACGCGCAGGGCAGGCTCGTGCGCAGCGTGCGCCGCACGCTGTCGGGCGGACAGCTCACCTCGACCTACCGGTACGACGCCCGCGACCGACTCGTCGAGGCGATCACCCCGAACGGTGAGCGTTGGCGCTACCACTACGACCCGTTGGGGCGACGGATCGGCAAGCAGCGGCTCGACGCTGACGGCGCGGTGGCCGAGGAGGTGCGGTTCAGCTGGGACGGCGAGGTGCTCGCCGAGCAGGAACACCAAATCGCCGGTGCGGCGGTCGCCGTCGCCACCACGTGGGACCACGAACCGGGCGCGTGGACCGCCGTCACCCAGAACCGCCGCACCTACTACGCGGGCGCACCGCAACAGGTCGTGGACCGGCAGTTCCACGCGATCGTCACCGACCTGATCGGCACCCCCACCGAACTCGTCACCGTCGACGGGCGGGTCGCGTGGCGGCGGCGTACGGGGCTGTGGGGCAACGAGCTCAACGGCGGCGGCGTCGAGTGCCTGCTGCGCTTCCCCGGCCAGTACCACGACCGCGAGACCGGGCTGGACTACAACCAGCACCGCTACTACGACCCGGAGACCGGCCGGTACATCACGTCCGACCCGTTGGGCCTCGACGCGGCACCGAACCCGCACGGGTACGTCAGCAACCCGCTGTCGTGGCAGGACCCGCTCGGTCTGATCGCGAAGGACCGCTACCTGCACATGGACCGTCCGGGTTGGACGAACTACGTGCTGAAGGACGCCAACGGCAAGGTGTACTACTCCGGTATGTTCGGGCCGGGCTCCACGGCGGCGAGCACTCAGGCGAGGCACGCGGACAACCACAACCGGTTCAACCCCGCCAACGGCGACACGATGGAAGTCGTGCCTGGCACTCGCACCTACGGCGAGTCCCGCCTGATGGAGCAACGACTGGCGGAACAGCACGGTACGATCATCGGCAGGGACGGGAACAACTACCGCGGCAACCGCGAGAACCCGTTGGACCAGAAGAAGCTGTCGGAGTACCAAGAGTACGAACAGCGGAAGCAGAGCGGACTGGGATGCCCCAAGTGAACGACATCGCGTCGGGCTTGGCTGGGGTGGCGACGGACTTCGCCGACGAGGTGGGTGGCCCGCCCACGCTCGGGGAGTTCCTGGAGATCGTCGGTTGGTCGGTGCCGGTGGCCGGCGAGACGCTGGAGGACACCTTCCCGGAGCCGCTGCGGCTGACCGCGACGCTGCGCGGCAACAAGCGGTACGTGTCGGAGAGCGCGTCCCGTGTCGCGGAGCTCAACGACCACGTGTTCGAGGACGCGCGCGAGCACCTGCGGCTGATGGCCGTTCGTCTGCGGGAGGAGAGCGGCGCTCCGGTGACGCCGAAGCAGTTCGCGTCCGCCTTGCTGGAGGTGCTGCGCACCGGTCAGATCGCACTTGCCGACGTGTCGGGCGAGGACGTCGCCAAGCTGACCGCCGAGGTGCCCAAGAAGCGCGCCGCCAAACCGACGCCCGGCGACCTGCTGGCGATCCCCGCCCGGTCGGGCGGCTACCGGCTTGCCGTAGTGCTCGCCGAGAACCGGTTCGGCACCGCGCTCGGCCTGTTCGACCAGGTGTCGCCGACCGGTCGCCTCGACTCGGCGGTGCGTGCCAGCGCACGCAGGCACGCGGTGTACACCGACGACGGACTGGTACGCAACGGCACCTGGCGGGTAGTCGGCCACGACGACGGCTTGCGCGCTGTGTTCCCGGCCGACCCGCCGATCTACCACCGCCCCGGCGCGTGGCCCGGCATCGACACCGGCGAGCACGGCGCGGCCGAGACCGCCGACGGCACAATGCGCCTGATCGACGCCGACGAGGCGCGCGAGGTCGACCTGCAGGGCGCCTACCGCCAGGTCTATGTGGCCGCCTACCTCCAGAAGGTCCTGGACGACCAGGCCACGGCATAGCATCACGGCCGGGCACTTCGGGGTTGCCCCGTTTTGACGGACAGGGTCGATGAGGTGTGATCGCGCTACCTGATCGGCCGGGTGGTATCGGGTGGCTTCGTAGGTGGCGGGGCTGGGGTAGCCGAGGCTGGAGTGCCGGCGGCGGGTGTTGTACCAGCCCTCGACATACTCGAAGATTGCCTTGTGCGCCTTGGCTTTCGTGGGCCAGGGCTGCCGGTCGAGCAGCTCGGTCTCGATGGTGGCGAAGAACGACCCGGCGACCGCGTTGTCCCAGCATCGGCCCTTGCGGCCGACGGACAGCCGCACCCCGGCGCCGGCCGCCACGCGGGCGTACTGACCAGAGGTGTATTGACAGCCCCTGTCGGACACGAGCAAGCACGCGAGATGTGGCAGAAGGCTCTGGAGTCGAGAACGGAGGGCACCTCCTCGTCATGTACCCGTCCGGCATCACCGACCGACTCGGTCCCCCGGTGTTCCTGTGCGTGTGAGCCCGTCCAGAAGAGCGACGAGGCCGTGCTCGAATTGGACGGTGAGAGGGTCCGCTGCCATTGGGGCACCTGTGACGTTGCTGTCGTGAGTGTTCGGCTGATCGGCCCCGGGCTGCTGGTGAAGGGCCGCGAGGCGCGGGAACTGTCCGGTGGCGAGCTGTTGCTGCCCGTAGGTGAGGGCGTCGGCGAGGAGTTGGGGGTTGCGCTGGGCTTGGGCGGTGCGGGTACGTGTCTCGATGGTGTGCAGGGCGCTGCCGAAGACGTAGTGGTCCACGATGCCCCAGAGCGACAGCTTCGCCGCGGGGTCCAGGTCGAGCTGGTCGAGAGCGGCCAGCGATTGTTCGATGTGGCGCATGGCGTTCGGGCCGAACTGGGCGTCGTCGAGCGACGTGATGGACCACGGGTGGGCGAGCAGGACGTCGTGTTCGGACGTGATACGAACAAGCGAGCAAGACCACGAGGAGGACTCCATGTCGGCACCGATCACCGAACGGCTCCATGAGCACCTGCACAAGCTGCCCGGTATGCCCCGACACTCCGAAGCGGAGCGCCTCAACCAGAACCGGCACGCGCACCACCACGGCGGGCACCACCCGTCGCTGTCTCACTCGAACAGGCATCACGCCAGGCCGCCGCGGGTCCTGGTGGCGTGGCAGAACTGGATCGGGGGCCTGTTCGCCGGGCGGGGTGGCCGGGGATGAAAGCGGCGGTCTTACACGAGTTCGGGGCCGTGCCGCGGTATGAGGACTTCCCCGATCCGGTCGCGGGCGACGGCGAGGTCGAGGGCGAGGTGAAGGCCGTCGCGGTGGAGAACGTCGACAAGGCCGTCGCGGCGGGCTCCCACTTCGCTGCTCGCCAGTTCCTGCCTGAGCTTCCGGCGATCGTCGTGTTCGACGGGATCGGCACCCTGCCCGACGGCACCCTCGTCGGGTTCAGCCAACCGCGCCCGCCCTACGGCGCGCTGGCCGAGCGCACCGTCGTCCCGGTGCGGAACACGACCCCAGCGCCCGAGGAGATCGACCCGGCAGTCGCGGTCGTGATCTCCTCCGCCGTGACCGGCTTTGCGATCAAGACCGCCGCCGGCTTCATCCCCGGCGAGACCGTCCTGGTCCAGGGCGCGACCGGCGTCGCCGGACGGCTCGCGGTGCAGGTCGCCCGGCTGCTCGGCGCGGCACACATCGTCGCGACCGGCCGCGATGATGACGCGCCGGCCGAGGTCGTCGGCCTCGGTGCCGACGCGGTGATCAATACCGCCGTGGGCCGTGCCTGATCCCGACACCCGGCAGATGATCGTTCTCGACCCCAGGTTGACAGAATGTCCAGTCGGGAACGTCCATTCGAGACCGTCCAGTTGAGACGATCGGAATCCTTGTTTAGCCCCCAAATGAATCCTATGGTGAACGAATGATTCTTCGTTCCCCCAACACTTTCACCCGCTTCTTCGCACTGATCGCCAGCCTCGCCATGGCGGGCCTGCTGGCGTTCTCCGCCCCGGCTTCCGCCGCCGAGGACGTCACGGTCACCCTGCGGATCACCCTCACCTCGGGCGACGCCGCCTTCACCAACATCGACAACCAGAACACCTGCTACACCGGCTTCGTCCCCGGCCAGCCGAAGGACGTCCCGGTCACGGTGGCCAAAGGCAAGCACATCAACGTCTGGGCCAGCCGCGGCAACTGCTACGGCGCGTTCAGGTACGGCGGTGCCAAGGCCGAGTACGACGGTCAGCTCATCGAACTCACGATCTGAACCCTCGTCCGCGAACCGGCAGGCCGCCTTCCGGGACGGATGACGGCTCGACGTGGAGCAGGCCGAACTCCGTGCCACCTGGCGCGAAGACGCCTGCTCCACGTCGGACGAGCCGCGTCAGCCCCGCGTCCACTTCCGAACAGTCGCACCGCTGCAGATCTGCGGCGTCACCGGTGTGCTGTCGGCGGTGCCGCCGCCTGCCCCTCAACACCTCGAGTGTCAGGGCGTTCCGCGATCCCGCCCGCTCCGCGTGGGAGGTGATCACCAGCGTCGCCAAGGCCGAACAGGCCACCGCGGAGTTCGACCGCTACGGGGTGTTCCGCTACCGCACCAACAACACCGGCTTCACCACGCCCGGCAAGACCGTCCTGCAAGTGACCTCGGAGCGCGAGATCGACTCCAACTCAAGATCAACCAGCACTTCTCCCACCGCCAACTCGCGGTGCATCGGCCGCCCCAGCGCACCGGAGGTCCGCCAGAGGACGAACCAGTTGGGTGTGGCCGGCGGTGATTCGATCAAGAGTTGGTGGTACGTGCAGACGCCAGGCCCAGCAGGGCGACTTTGCCGGGGCCCTGATCGCTGGAGCGAGCCAGTGTGCAGTTCACGAGTTCACCGCCGTCCCGGTCGTGCGAACCTGCGGTCGAAGATCTCGACGGCGTTGTCGATGCCGTTCTCGGCACCGATCCGTTCGCCGAGAACGGCGGCACGCGAGCGCATGCCGTCGTCGGTGAGAGCGGCCTGCAACGCGGTGGCCAGCGACTGCACCGACAGAGCCGGTCGCGGCACCGGACGGGGGCCGACCCCGAGGGCGGCGATCCTGTTGCCCCAGAACGGCTGGTCAACCCCGTGAGGCACCACCACGGCAGGGACGCCGGCACGCGCGGCCGCAGCCGTCGTGCCCGCTCCACCGTGGTGCACCACCGCCGCTACTCGTGGGAACAGCCAGGAGTGCGGTACCTCGTCGACGACCAGCACGTCGTCCCCGTCGGCGATGTGCCGCATGCCGCCCCACCCGGTGAGCAGCACCGCTCGCACGCCGACCCGGCGGACCGCTTCGGCCACCAGCCGGGCGGTCGCCGTGGGATCCGGGCCGACCGTGCTGCCGAACCCGACGCAGACGACGGGCTCGCCTTCGGCCAGGAACCGCTCGAGCTCCGTCGTCGGTGACCATTCCGGGTCCGCGGGTAGAAACCAGTGGCCGGTGACGTTCCACGCCGCAGGCGCGGACACCAGGTGCCGGCTGAATCCGTAGAGCGAGAGCGAACCGGGCCGTGCGCGGGGCCGGCGTCGGGGAAGGCCGAGGACCTCGGTGCGCACAGCGCGGGAGACGGCGCGAAACGGCGTGGTGAGTGCGAACTCGGTGATCGCGGAACCGATCAGGTTGCCCGCTCTCCCCGTCCAGGCGGGCATCCACGGCGTCAGCACACCGGGCAGTGCCGCGGACACCAGCCCCACCGGGTGCAGGTGCGCGTGCACGAACGGAACGCCGAGCCGCTCGGCCACGTCCTGCCCCAGCACTCCTCCCCCGATCCCGCCCATCACCACATCGCTGCCCTCGGCGTGGCCGAGCAGCTCACGAGCCTGCACCACGGACTGCTCAACCAACCGCGCGCGCATCCCCCTGGGCACCACACCACCGGAGAACCCGGCCTCGGCCGCGGCACGCGCGGCCTCGTCCATCCGTCCGGTCAGCGGCACGGCGTCGAGCCCCATCCCGGTCAACCAGTCGGTGAAGTCCTCCGGTGCGACCACACGCACCTCATGACCCGCTCGCGTCAAACCGAAGGCGAGTGCCGCGTAGGGCTGGACACCGCCACGGGTGTCGACAGCCACGATGCAGATCCGCACGACAACCTCCATTGCAACTAGTTGTTGCAATAATAGCCACAGGTTGCCGCCGCAGGTCGCCGTGGCGGCAACGACGAGTCGCAGTGCGGACAGGCACGGAATACTGAGTGATCAGCAACGAGCATCAGCCGAATCGGAGCACGACATGACCAGCCGCGATCCCGGCACACCGCGACGGCGTGACGCGGGCCGCCCCCGAGGCGCGTCCGTGGTGGCGGCGATCCTCACGGCCGTGCGTGCCGAACTCGCGGAGACCGGGCTCGAGGGACTGAGCGTCGACCGCGTGGCACGGCGCGCCGAGGTGAACAAGACCAGCGTCTACCGGCGCTGGCCCACCAAGGAGGCGCTCGTGGCCGCCGCGATGGACGGACTGCGCACCGACTTCGCGGCCAGCCCGGACACCGGCAGCCTGCGCGGCGACCTCCACGCCCTGGCCACGCCCATCGCCGACCTCCTGTCCCGCCCGGAAGGCACGGCGCTGGCGCGAGCCGCGATCAGCTCCGGCGCCGCGAGCGACATCGCCTCCCTCGCCGCACACCGGATGTCCGAGCAGGTGTCGCCGGTGTTCGCCATCGCCGAACGAGCCCGCGACCGCGGAGAATGGCGCGACGACGCCGACCCACACCAGGTGATCTTCACCCTGGTCGGCGCGATCCTGCACCGGGTGCTCCTCGAACACGCCGACCCCACCGGCCCCTGGCTCGACTCGCTGGTCGAACTCGTGCACCGCGGCGCCGCAGCGAACTGATCCGAGACCGGCAGCGTCGGGCACCAACCGCGGACGAACTCCGGTGTCCAGCTACTGGCACCGAAGCGGAGCAAGTCCGCACAGGTCGATTGCCGGCGGAGCAGTCTCAGCGGGCCGAGATGACACCGGCACGGGTGCCCCGAGGAGTTCCAGCTCGTCGCGGGTGAATTGGACGAGCGCGCTCGGCATCGGCGAGACCGTGATCCCTCCCAGGGCGAGCACCGCCACGACGACGTTGGGCCGGACGCGGACGCCGGGCCGGACGTCCGGCCGTGCGGGTGCGGTGGTGGTTCGGGACATCGGAACCCTCCGCCGCGGTGCGCCGGTGAACTCATATTAAGTCAGTCGCTTGACTTAGTTGCAACGAGTGGGCACGCTGGTGGCGAAGGCCGAGCACAGGCTGCTGCGAAAGGGGGGCTTCGGTGACCCAGGTGGAAGAGCCGTTGCGGTACCCGATCCCCGCCGAGAAGGCACTGGAACCGCCCGCGGAATGGGCGCGACCGCGCGACAAGTGCCCGTCGCCCACGTGACGCTGCCCAGCGGCGACGCGGCCGCGCTGCTGACCCGCTACGACGACGTCAAGCAGGTGCTGTCCGACACGAGGTTCACCCGGACCGGGCAGGGGGGCCGGGGTCTCGGCCGCCGAGGACGGCGGTGTGTTCAACAGCGAGATGGCGTCGGTGCTGCCGCAGCACGGCGAGGAGCACCTCCGGTGGCGGCGGATGCGGCGCGCTCAGCGCCGACGCCGAAGTGACCTTTGTGGACGGTGATCCCGAGGATCGCCGCTTCGTCGCCGTGCACCGCCGAGGTGACGTCGTCACCGGCGTGCTCGGCTGGAACATGCCCGAACAAGCCCGCCTGCGTCGGCAGGAGATCGGGAATCCGGTACTCGTGGGAGGAAAGTCGTGACCGGCATCGTGGAGACGTTTCCGGGGGTGCGGGCGGAGAAGTGCCCGTTCGACCCGCCGCCGGCCATCCACTCGTTGCAGGAGGAAACGCCACTGACTCGGGTCCGGCTGGGCAACGGAGCCGAGGTGTGGCTGGTGACTCGGTACGCCGAACAGAAGGCACTGCTGGCCGATCCCCGGCTCAGCGCGGACGCAACCCGGCCGGGTTACCCGTTGGGGATCGACGCCGCGGCGGCCGGGGAGGCGCCGGTCAGCTTCATCCTCATGGACGACCCCGAGCACGCCCGGCTGCGCCGGATGGTCACCTCGTCGTTCACGATCAAGCGAGTCGAGACCATGCGACCGGGCGTGCAGAAGATCGTGGACGAGCTCATCGACGGGATGCTGGACGGCCCGAACCCCGTGGACCTCGTGCAGGCGTTCGCGTTGCCGGTGCCGTCGCTGGTGATCTGCCAGCTGCTGGGCGTGCCGTACGACGACCACGAGTCCTTCCAGGAGAACAGCGCGACTCTCATCAACCGGGACGCGACCGGGGAACAGCGCCGCGCCGCGGGTGGCCGGCTGTTCCAGTACCTCGACGGCCTCATCGGGCAGAAGATCGAGAACCCCGGCGACGACATGTTGTCCGCTTTGGTCGAACGGATCAGCAAGGGAGAGCTGACCCGGCCGGAAGCCGTGCAGATGGGCGTGCTCATGCTGCTCGCCGGGCACGAGACCACCTCCAACATGATCGCGCTCGGCACCCTGGCGCTGCTGGAGCACCCGGACCAACTGGCGATGCTGCGTGCGACCGACGACCCGGTGCTGGTGTCGTCCGCGGTCGAGGAACTGTTGCGGTACCTGCACATCACGCACAACGGCCGCCGGCGCGTCGCGCTCGAGGACATCGACATCGCCGGCGAGACCATCCGCGCGGGCGAGGGCGTCATCATGGCCAACGACATCGGCAACCGGGACCCGTCGGTGTTCCCGGACCCCGATCGCCTCGACATCCACCGCAACCCCCGCCAGCACGTGGCGTTCGGTTTCGGTGTGCACCAGTGCCTCGGCCAGTCCCTGGCACGGATGGAGCTGCAGGTCGTGTACAGCACCCTCTACAAGCGAATCCCGACGCTGCGGCTGGCCACCACGCTGGACCAGATCCCGTTCAAGCACGACGGTTCCGTGTACGGCGTGTACGAGCTCCCGGTGACCTGGTGAGAACGCCTCTTCAGCCGTGCTCCTCGACCGGCTCGCGGACCAGGGCGATGCCCTTGATCCGCTGAGCCTTGTCGGGTGAGACGGGGTTCCGCCTGTACGGCAAGGCGGCCAAGGACTGCACGCCGGACCAGATCATCGCCGAGATCGAGGAGCAGCTCCGCCGCGCGATCCCGCTCGGGCACGCGGTGCTGCCGGACTCCGCCATCCACTCCCCCTTCACCGCCCCCGCGATCAACGGACCCGGCACGCCAGGGGTCCGGAACGAGGAGCCGCTGCTAAACCGGCGTCGTTCCACGTCGATGAAGGGCGCCTTCATCCACGTCAGGTGGATGAGGGCCCCCGGCTACCCCCGAAAGGGGTGAGCTGGTGGTTACCCCGGGCGCCCCGTAAGCGATAGGAAGGAG